>JALAGS010000236.1 GCA_022712315.1 Sphingobacterium sp.
ATACACATTAGCATAAGTATCCTACTACAAGTATTATATATAGCAATAATATAAGTTTTTTTATAAGTAGCAAATATGCCTTCTATACCCAAGGTAGGTAATAAGAAAATTGGAATTGGGGAGAACACTTTTAAGGCGTAACCAAGTTCATTATTTTTTAATAAAGATCCAATTATATTAGAAAATGAGAATAAAAAGATTGCAAAAGCTAAACCACCGACAAAAAGGACATTGTTGACTTTCGCAACAATCGACTTTCCTTCTTCAATTGGATATCTCGGCAAAAAATAAGAAAATACACGTGGAAGGCCGGCTGTAAAAATAATAAGAAGACTTGAATACACATATAAAATTTGCTTATATGTTCCATAGTCACTTTTATTAAAAAAACGTGAAAGGATAGCCGCACTAAGAATTCCGAGCACCATGGTGCTAAAGCTTCCAACTGCGACCCAAAAAGCTTGTACCGTATTATTACTTTCTTTTCCCACTCAATAAAAAAATAAATATCCTATGTATATAGATATTACTTAAACCTCAATTATCAAATACTTATTAAGCATAAAGCCGTTAAAGCGAACCTTTGAACGGCTTTATGAAATTTTGAAAGATTATAATCTCGAATCAGCGTATTCACTAATTATCCCTTTTACATCATACAATACTGCAGATTTTTTTTTCAGCGAGTCAAAATCAATATTTAAAAACTCAGAGTGTGCTACTCCCAAAACAATAGCATCAAACTTATGTTGAGGCAACTCTACCAAACTATCGATACCATACTCATGCTTTACCTCAGCAGGATTTGCCCAAGGATCATAGGTCGTCACTTTTACACCATAATCTTCAAGTGCAGCGATTACATCCACAATTTTTGTGTTACGCACATCAGGACAGTTCTCTTTAAATGTAACCCCTAGCATTAATAATTCAGCGCCATTAACATTAATCCCTTTTTTGATCATGCATTTCACAACTTGAGAGGCCACATATTCACCCATAGAGTCATTTAAACGACGGCCAGCTAAGATAATTTCTGGATGATACCCGTGCTCCTGTGCTTTCTGCGCCAAATAATACGGATCCACACCAATACAGTGACCACCCACCAATCCTGGTTTAAAAGGCAGAAAGTTCCATTTGGTACCTGCAGCCTCTAATACGGCATGCGTATCAATATTTAAGATATTAAAGATTTTAGCTAACTCATTAACAAAAGCAATATTAATATCACGTTGTGAATTTTCTATCACCTTAGCCGCTTCAGCCACTTTAATACATGGCGCTAAGTGTGTGCCCGCAGTAATCACTTCTTTATAAACTGCATCAACCTCTTCACCAATCGCTGGTGTTGAACCCGAAGTAACTTTTAATATTTTCTCAACCGTATGCTGCTTATCGCCTGGATTTATACGCTCAGGTGAATAGCCTGCAAAGAAATCTTGGTTGAATTTCAAACCTGATACTTTTTCTAAAACTGGAATACATTCTTCTTCTGTAACTCCTGGATATACTGTTGATTCATAAACAACTATATCACCTTTTTTCAAGAC
This sequence comes from Sphingobacterium sp., assembly GCA_022712315.1. Taxonomy (GTDB): domain Bacteria; phylum Bacteroidota; class Bacteroidia; order Sphingobacteriales; family Sphingobacteriaceae; genus Sphingobacterium. Next base: position 1,554 of record JALAGS010000236.1, read on the forward strand.
CTTCCCTACTGTTTCTGAGGCTTTATACAATGGCGTCAAATCTGGACGGTTATTTTTGTCGACCGGGGTGGGCACAGTGACCACATAGAAATTTGCATCTCCAATATCTGCTAATTGATTTGAACAGTACAAACCATTTGTATTTGTTGTAAATGGATTTTCATTCACCAAAGCTGACTGTAGAATATCATCTTCAACCTCTAAGGTTAAGTCTTTACCGGAGCGTAATTCATCAATTCTTTTTTGGTTGATATCAAAACCCAAAACTGGGAATTTTGTTGCAAACAATCTTGCTAAAGGTAAGCCTACATAACCTAGTCCAATGACAGCTATTTTTTTCATTTCTTTTCTTTTAATTGATTAATTCTTATTTTAAATTGTCCCAGTACCACTTTACAGCCTCTTTCAGACCTTCTCGGATTACATGTGTTGGCTCGTAATCCAAAAGTTGACGAGCTTTATCAATCGAAGCTAGCGAATGCGGGATATCTCCTTGTCTATTGGGCCCATGAATAATTTCCACCTGGGCAATTTTTGCATCGTAATCTGTTAAAAACTCTTTCAGGTATCCGACTAATTGATTTAAGGTTGTCCGATCGCCAACAGCAGTATTATAGACCGTATTGACAGCAGCAAGATTATCTGTTGTCATTGCACGCTCATTCATTTGGATCACATTATCAATATAGGTAAAGTCACGCGAATAGTCTCCAGTACCATTGATCACCGGACTTTCATGATTCATAAATTTCTTGACAAACAATGGGATAACGGCAGCATAAGCTCCATTTGGATCTTGACGTCGGCCAAATACATTGAAGTAGCGCAAACCAATTGTTTCCAAACCATAAGTCTTTGAAAAAATATCAGCGTATAATTCATTGACATATTTTGTAATTGCATAAGGAGATAAGGGCTTGCCAATCACATCTTCTACTTTCGGCAAACTTTCAGAATCGCCATAAGTAGACGATGAAGCCGCATAAATAAAACGTTTTACTCCAGTATCTCGAGCTGCAACCAACATATTCAAGAAACCTGTTACATTTACCTCATTGGAAGTCTGTGGATCCTTAATCGAACGTGGAACAGAGCCCAAAGCTGCCTGGTGTAGTACATAGTCAACACCAACTACAGCTTTTTGGCAATCTTCATTATTTCGAATATCACCTTCAATTAAGGTGAAATTTGGATTACTCGCATGCTGCGCAATATTATGGCGATGTCCAGTTGCGAAGTTGTCTAATACGACCACTTGATGGTTTTTACCTAAAAAATGTTCTACAAGATTTGAACCTATAAAGCCGGCCCCACCGGTGATTAAAATTTTACTCATCTTTTGAAGTAATTATATGGTAGAATTATGTGTATACAAAATGATATAACGCTGTTCTTCGGTAGCTCTCTTAAAAAAAAGAGTAACTTGTTTTCCCAATTTTTTCCCAACCTTGTCCGCTAACAGCAATAAATATGCCTGATTTATATTTTCACCTAAAATTAATACATCTATTTTCCCTGAATCTATGCCTGCCGCATAATCTCCGACTAAGCTAACCTCCTGAATATCGCCTACTTTCTCTAAAATATTATCTACAATTTCATCAATTCCTAAATAGGTATGAATTAATTTCTGTATGGGTTTAAATAGCGAATTTTTAGTATTGGCCCGGTATAAGATCTTATTCTTATCTGCGCTCTTTTCTAAATACCCTGCCTCGGACAATTGGTTCAGTTCTTTTCGTATAGCATTTGTTGATTCTTGAAATTCATCTGCAAGTCCCCTTAAATGTGCTTGATTGCTGGCCGACACAAAAAATTTGATCAGCAATTTCAGACGGGTTTTGGATGTAATTAAAGATTCCAGCATGGTTTAGTCTAAATCGAGTAACAAAAGTACTCAATAGCATTCGTTATTGCAAATTAAGAAATTGTTATAGAATATTGAAGATACCATAATGTGAGAAAAGTATGCCATAAACTCTTTCATATACAAACTTATAAAGAGATTGGGATTTATAAATCCACGTGGAACAATTAAGTTAACTAATTGAGATACACATGCACCCCTATTGAGATGCTTAAAAAATGAAAACACAAAAAATTCATTACATTAAAGCGTTACATTTTGATATAAATCCGTGATGGGAAGAGTAACAGTAAACGGCACAGATCGGCTCTGCGCAAAATTCATTACGCCAGATATTTTTACACGCCCACCTTTTAGATCTTCTATTCTTGCACTGCGTCTAATCACTTTAAAACGAACAGAAACATCAGCGTTAGGAATATCCTTTTGTTCAAATGGAATAACCAAAATTTGCTCCAAATTGACGCCTAAAGCAGAATTCAATGGTTTTACCTTGCGGATGACAATATTTTTCAATTTATCGTCATTCCTTTCAGCTTTGAATACAAATACGCCACTTTTAACATTGCGATCTCCACTGTATTGGCCCGGACGTTCCTGAAACATATAATTGACAGTCATTCCTACACTTCGATTGATTCGTTGTTCCAATTGTTTTTTCCGCATCAAAAAATAAATGGTGGTCAATGCTAAGATTGATATCGTTATAGCAGGTATCATAAGAATATGTTAAAATAAATTTAAATGGCTTTTCAATTTCGGCATACAAATCCGATTACATTCAAATATAGTTCAACAGCATATTTTATCATCAAAATTTACTAGGGACAAACAAGGGACATTTCACAACTAACTAATAATCAATAAAATAAACAGTATTATTTTATTGTTAGCAAATAGTTCTTTTGAAAAATAAATTATCAAAAAGATGAATTTAGGTTAAGGAAAAATGAATAGGGGCGTAAAACTATCACGCCCCCTGAATAATTTTAGTCAATCAATTTGGATTGATGACGCTCAAGCGTGTTATATATTTTTTTGACATCTTGGGATTTCTCTTTCTGTAGGACTAAAATAGCATCTTTGGTGTGAACAAGAATACTATCTCGCAATCCCACAAAGGCGGTATAGACATCCGTACCAATCACCATATTTCCATTCTCATCTACTGGATGCCCCGTTTGTTTCAGATAATCATACATTGACTCAAAAGAACCTAAGTCCGACCATTGAAAGCTAGTTGCAACAACCCTAATTTTTTTTGAGCGTTCCATCACAGCATAATCAATGGAGATTGATGGAATCTCTTTAGATAGGACCAAATCCAGCTCACCATCATTGCGATGCTGCCATGCGTTGAATGCTGTTGCATACACTTTAGGCTCAAAAGTCTGTAACTCGGCCAGGAATGTATCGGCTCTAAAACAGAACATCCCAGAATTCCATAAGAAATTGCCGCGTTCAATAAAATCCTCAGCAGTATCTTGATTCGGCTTCTCGCGGAAGGACAAAACTTTATCATCCTTATACTCGATATAACCATATCCAGTCTCAGGACGCGTTGGCTGTATACCAAATGTAACAATATACCCTTTGTTGGCTTTTTCTATCCCTGCTTTAATTGCTTCCGCATATGCCTCATCCCCCACAATCACATGATCAGAGGGTGTCACAATCAAAATATCATCAGGCTGAGCTGCAAAAGCAGCGAAGGCGATGGCTGCTGCTGTATTACGAGGCGTCGCTTCGACTATATCAATATATTCAATAGTGTTATTCTCCATCACTTCACGGCTCAGACTATGATTATCCCGGTTACCGACAACAATCACCTGTGCACACAACGATTGATTACGCTTGACCGTCATCTCAAACAATGATCCATCCTTAAATAGATCAAGGTATTGTTTCGGATAACTTTTTCGTGAAAGGGGCCATAATCGGCTACCGACTCCGCCGGTTAAAACAACATGTATAATATTGCTCATAGTATTTTAATGTTTCTCTGCTTCTTTATCCGCTACAACTTTACGCAAGCCAGCACTTGAAAAACGATGCGTACGCTTGTTGTAATAAATTTCAATATTTTCCTCCACACAATATAAACGGCCAGAAAAATCGGTATCCCGATATTCCTCACCGATAATTCGCATATTGATTGGCAGTGCTTTGATCATATCGATCAGGTCCTGTTCAGTTTCATAAGGAATAATTTCATCGACATAGCGGCACCCCTCTAGTTGTATATAGCGCTCGACAATAGTCTGTGTAGGCTTCGCCTTCTCTGGGAAAACTTCTGAAGGATCTGTATTGAGCCCAACAATTAAATAGTCACAATGTCTCTTTGCTTCCTCGAGCATCATAATATGACCGGCATGCAGTAAATCAAAGACACCGAAAGTAATTCCAATTTTCATCGTATAATTTATTCGTTAATGACTGATCAGAGCTACCAGGCTCCGTTTCATCTTATTATTTTTTTAATGACTGATGAGAACTAGAAAGTTCCATTCAATCGTTACTGCTTAAATAGAATTTAATACTGATTCTTCTCCCGAATTGGCATCTGCTACTATTTTACGTAGTCCTGAACTGGAAAAACGGTGATCTCTGCTATTAAAATACAGCTCGATACCTTTTTCTTCACAATAAGTCCGTCCTGTAAAACTCTTTTCACGGTATTCATCTCCTACAATCCGAACATCTATCTTAAAGGACCGAAGGATATCTTCCAAATCCTGTTCCGTTGCATAAGGCACAATCTGATCCACATATTTGCAGCCCTTGAGCTGAATATAACGCTCGACAACAGTCTGGGCTGGTTTATTTTTCTCCGGCCTATCCAATGTTGGATCGGTTTGTAAGCCACATATTAAGAAATCACATTGTCTTTTTGCATCTTCAAGCATCTTAATATGTCCGGCATGAAGCAGGTCAAAAGCACTAAAGGTAATACCAATACGCATATCTTTAGCTGGTATATTGATCATAATCAAACTGTAATTAAAATAAAAGGGTACAATATTATTTACTTATCCAAAGATAAACTTTATAATGAGAACAATTGAAATCATTGTTTCGTTCACCAATAAATTAATGTAAATATCATGCCAAAGAGGGAATATCGGCGTGTCTTAAATATAGTTGTGCACAGGCACGTGCATCCGAGAGCGCTTCATGATGATTAAGTTCAATGCCGAGCACATCACAGCAGGCATTTAGCCGTGCCGGCTTGAAGCCTTTCCCCTGATAAATCTTGAACGTACATTCCCATTTGTCCATCAGTCCCAAATGATCGTAGGGCAAATTATAATACCCCATCGTCTTGCAAAGAACACCACGGTCAAACAGTTCATTATGGGCCACCATGATCCGATTATTAATGAAAGGATAGATACGAGGAAATAATTCTTTGAATGTAGGCGCATCCGCGGTATCCTTGGGTCGAATACCATGTACACGTGTCGTCTGCCACATATATTGATTTTGGGGCGGTTGAATCAGTGAATAAAATTCTTCGACAATAATTCCCTGTTCAACAACGACGAGCCCAATAGCACAGGCAGAATTTTGGTTGGCTGTAGCCGTCTCGAAATCTATTGCTGTAAAACTTAATCCTGATTGCATAATCACTCCTCCTAAAGTTGCGGTAAAATTACTACTTTTTTCAGTTTACCCAAACGTACATTTAAATCATATGCATGTTAAAATTGGAGTCCATGACTATAAAACAGTTGCCATACAAAGAAATATTACAAAGATCGGACTCCGTTTTGCAATAGGTCCTCCCTATTTTCAGTCCTAGGCATATCGATAATTTTTACTTCTGGAGTCAATTTAACTTCTGGAACAAGATATGCTTTCTTACGTCGGCGCGCTTTTAACTTCTTGATACGTCTGTGGCGAATAGCATAGCGCTCCTCGCCTTTAATATAATAGTTATTGAAAATATATTGCTTCCAGATAAGATAAAATGCACTCAATCCAGAAAGAGCAACAATAGCAAAGGACCATTGCACCGAGGCTCCAAATTGCACAATATAAATAACAGATGCACCCAGAGCCAGTTGAGCCAATCCGTAGCCTAGAGAAACCAACAGGCTGTTATAACCAACTTCGTTACTCAACATATGTAACAAAAACGTCCGGTGCGGCTCAAAAATATGGTAACCTTGATAAACCCGGCGTGCAACAGACCAACCTATCTCTATACCGTACACTGCGAGGAAAAGAATATAGGTAAAGTTACCTGTTTTTAGGATAAGCTTACCCAAGGCAAACAACAACATAAAGGATAATACAGCAGGGCCAACATCGCCCGCAAAGCAAGCTGCTTTTTTACGGAAATTAAAAAATCCGAAAACGACGACCCCAAGTAAGGTATAGATCAAAAAATCTTGTTCTATATAGTTTATTTTGGTATTAACATAAAGTAAAAGTCCGCCCATCACCAAGGTACAGCATGCGGTCATCCCATTGATACCATCCATAAAATTATAAGCATTGATAACACCAATCGTAAATACAAATGCCAATACAAGATAATACCAAGGATAATTAAACACCCCAAACTGATAAACCATAAGGAGCACTGATGCCAAATGAACCGTTAATCTCGCTGTAGGATTTACTCCTCGTATATCATCTAAAAATGAAATATAAGTCAATAACGTAAGCCCCAAAAAGAACCAAGGATACTCAAAATCATTATTTACAAAATAGATGACCGAAGCAACATAAAAAATAATACCCGCCCCACGGATTGTAACTTTGGTATGTGAAGAGCGCTCATTCGGTTTATCTATGATATTAAACTTATCAGCGATCTTTAGATAGAGAAGCTCTAGAACAAAAAGAATTATCAGCGTAAAAATATAAATCATAAAATATAATTAGTGAGTCAAATAAAGCTGTGCAAATATAATAATTTTAAGTTTCATTTAACAAACGTTAATCGTATTTTAAACGCTACACTTTTGTGTATTTTTTTGTAAAATTTAATAAAATACTTAAAATATCAACTTTTCAATCAAACAA
>JALAGS010000019.1 GCA_022712315.1 Sphingobacterium sp.
ACTTTTCATAAATTTAGGTTAATAATTGGTTAGGTTAAACACTTGAAGTTCCCCGCTTCAAGTGTTTTTTTTTGTTAATATAACTTGCAACCTGGCGAAGGGAGCAATAAGCACTACTTCTTAATATTCTTCCCAACAATGCGAATATCAAAAGGAAAGAAATTTAAAAACAAAATACATTGTATTACTATGTATTTTGTTATATATTTACCTATATGAATGGAGAATTTATTGACAAATGGGTGTCACAGTTAAAAAAAGGAAGTCTTTCTTTTGTTGTGCTAGGTATTCTGATCTCTGAACAGGAATACTACGGCTACGACCTTATCCAAGAAGTCAAGAGAAAAACAGCAATCGATATTGCTGAAGGCACTTTGTATCCGCTGTTGATACGCTTGAAAAATGAAGGATTAGTGGAATCAAACTGGGTACCACAGGCTACAGGAATTCCACGAAAATATTACAAAATAACGGCTGAAGGCCAAAGTACTTTCCTAGAAATGAAAAATTATTGGACCAGCCTAAATCAGCACTTAACCATCCTTACTCATGCATTATAACCGAATAAACTTTACAAATAAATATGCAGATCAACTTTATCAGAGTTACATGTCCGCTGCAACAGCTCTTGTCAAAAATTTACCGTTAGAACAACAGCAAGATATTTTATGTGAAATTAACAGCCATATATTTGAAGCATTGCAATATCAGATTCCCGCTCAGTCAATATATGATATTAAGCCAAATCAGCTCGAAGATATCTTAGATAAGCTCGGGTTACCGGAAACTTTTATCCAGGAAATGATTCATTCAACATCCATAGCTTTGCCAATAAAATCTTTACCTAATTTCACAACCTTATTGCGCATACCCATCATATTCACACAGGGCATGATGAACCTGATTTACTACGCAATCTATACGCTCATGCTTATCGCGATATTTCTAGTAGTTGCTAAATTTGTTGATCCTCAAGGAGTCGGTTTTTTCTATTCGCCCAACAAGTTTTTCATATTCGGAAAACTTCTACTACAGCACGAAGATCCTATTCGTTATGAACAATTGGGCCATTATTTTATTCCTACTTTTCTATTGATCATCACGCTACTATATTATTCGTCAACTTTGGTTTTAAAACTCAAAAAATCTATTCAACATAAATTATGAAAAGAACCGCAACCGTATTATTCCTATTAGGAACATTATCCAGCCCCATCCTAAAAGCACAAGAATTTAACCCTAACCGCATAGATAGCCTTCTTTCTGACATGGATAAAAATCATGTTTGGATGGGGAGTATTGCAATTGCCAAAGGAGATCACTTACTTTATCAAAAAGCGATCGGATATACAGATCTTGCTCAAAAAAAGAAAGCGACCATAAATACTCGTTATGGGATAGGCTCCATCTCCAAAACTTTCACCGCAGCGCTTGTGTTAAAATCAATCGAGCTCAGAAAATTGAAGCTAGATGAGCCGATATCCACATTTTTTAAAGATATTCCAAACGCTGGGAAAATCACTGTCCAGCAATTGCTTAACCATAGCAGTGGAGTCCACAGCATTACTAACGACAAGGATTATTTGAGCTGGAATACTAAACCACAGACTGAGAAAGAACTTGTTGATCGCATTATAAAAGGTGGTGCTGAATTTACACCTGGCAGTAAACATGAATATAGTAATTCAAACTATATCCTGCTTACCTATATCTTAGAAAAAGTTTGGAAAAAGGACTATGCTTTTTTATTGAAAGAGTATATCTGTAAACCATTAAATTTAGAAGGGACAACCTTTGGCCGTCCTAAAAATAATAGTCAAGAGATCAGCGAATCGTATAAGTTCACCCAAGAATGGACGTTAGAACCACACACAGATAATTCTGTTCCGCTTGGAGCAGGCGCCCTTTGGTCAACTCCAACAGATCTGGTCAAATTTTTTAATGGTTTATTTAGCCTCAAAATAATCAATTCCGCGAGTTTGGAAGAGATGAAAAAAATAGATCAAGGCTATGGAAAAGGCCTGTTTCAATTGCCATTCTATGAACACCTAGGTTTTGGTCATACGGGCGGTATAGATGGCTTCTCTTCCGTTGCTGGTCATTTTGATGACAGCAATTATAACGTCGCACTTATTAGTAATGCCAACAATTATAATAATAATGAAATATTAAAGTTCAGCCTTGGCGAGCTTTATAAAAAGCCTTTTTCACTTCCTGATCTTACGGAGATACAATTGACAGAGGAAGAAATTTCAAGTATCGTTGGCGAATATAAAAGTGAACAGCCTCCCATTCAGATCAATATTAGCAGAGAAGGTAGCAAGATATTGGGGCAAGTTGTCGGGCAGCCCGCATTTCAACTGAAAGCGAAAGATAAAAACACGCTAGTCCAGCCACAATTTGGTGTAAAAATTGTTTTCGAGCGTGACGAAAACAAAATGACACTCTATCAGAATGGACACACCCTCATCTTGAAAAAATAAAGCGAAACGATCGGTAGAGAGCGATAGCGACGTTCTCTATCAGGATCGATATCGCTTGTCATCACACAGTATCGTTAAAGGAGCAGGAATCGAAATCCAATCCTGCTCTTTTCAAGAACTGTGTTTTACAGTTTTTCTAAATAGAAATCATCACCATATACCGTTCCATTCAAAGGTTTGTAAAAATAGACGGTAGCCGTCGTGTTATTTGCGCCGGTTGTAAAAGTAACCGACCCATTGGAATATGCTGTAGTACCTATCGCAGTGTTGACTGCAGTTCCGCCATAATTTTTGACGCCAATACTGACCGATTGGCCAGTTGCAGAAACTTTGGCATACCCGCCAAATCGATAAGTTGTATTCGGCGATAGACCTTTTAAATATTGTTCTACAGAGGTCTCTCCTCCGGTTTCGCGAACGCATTTTGTTCCCGAACGTGCATCGGTTGAGACAACAGACGATCCCCCACCCCAAGTCGTCCAGGGATAAAGACTACCACTTTCAAAATCGCCATTACTAAACAGGGGCAATTTATAGACGCGCACATAATCCACCTGCATACTGAATGGCAAATCTGCATTTGTAATTGCACCTGGCCATCCGGCCCCGCCTGCTTGATTTAAAATTAAATAAAATGGGACATCAAATGGCCATTGTTGCGTTCCCCCGCCAGCTATTCTTGTATAGGTATACTGCAATACATTGTTGACATAAAATCGAATATCATTGGGACTCCAGATCATTGTATACAGATTATAATCCGTTGTGTTATAAGTTGCGGATTTTGAAGCTGTACTCCCGCCATTTGCATTGGTAACCGAACTATTATGTATCGTATGGTACATCACACTTTCATTGTTAACATGCTCCATAATATCTATTTCTCCACAAGCTGGCCAGCCCCCATAAGCTGTAGCCGGTTCGGGCATCATCCAGATCGCCGGCCAAGAACCTCTTCCCTGTGTAAATTTAGCACGTACTTCTACCTTTCCGTAAGTTAGGCTAAACTTGCCCATCGACTTAACACCTCCGGCGTGGTAGGCAACAGGATCTCCTGAAACAGTGGCATTATCCATCCTTAAGACGAGATTGCTTCCATCCTGTGATGCATAAGCGGGTAGGGAGGTCATATACTTATTCCATGCAACTGTTCCCCTTTCGGCATAAGACCACTTGGTCGAATCGAAATTCCCGCTGCTATTAAACTCATCCGACCAGATGAGCTCATAATCGGTGGTAGCTACCGAAGTCAATGCTGACAAATTAGACAGGGCTTTTTTATCACCAATTTGCGATACAGGTGCTGTTGAAGTAGTGTCTTTTTTGCAAGCAAAAATAGACAAGCTTGTTGCGATTAGGCTCAACACTAGCCAAAATTTAGTTTTTCTCATTTAGTTTTTAATTATTGGTTTATTTAAGTTTAAAGCGTTATTTGACAGCTTGTGGAGCAAGCTGCTTAAGAAACGGTACTTGAGTATTCTTTCACTCATTCCTTTCAATTAAAACGGAAAGGAATGAATGAAAGAATTCGTATTGTATCGGCAAGATCATGTGCCTGATTATTTAAAATTCACTGGCAAAAAGACAATTTTGCTATAATTTTCTTTTTCAAATAAAACGCCAAGTTTATTTTTATTCAAAAGCACTAAATCGGAATAGGCGGCATAATCCCCTTTTACTCCCTCCGGTGCTTTTGCAATGACCTGACTGAAATACCATGTTTTACCCCGATCTTTACTTAACCGAACAGTTAGATTGTCTCTTCTATCGGTCGATGCAGCATTACAGACAGCTAATACGTATCTCCCCTTCTTTTGCCAGGAAAGCACGGCACCCTGATTGACCGGGTCGGGCAAGTTTTTATCATAATAGGTTGTATCCCACGTAACACCACCGTCATTCGAATAAGACACAATCCTTGATTTTACGTTACCTTGCTGATTGCGGGAATTCATATACAATCCAGTCCCAGATATTTGCGCGGCCATTGTTTCATTTGATCCTTCAAATTTTACACTCGCACCAATTTTGAATGTTTTTCCATGGTCGTCCGAATAATAAGAATGCGCAAAATAATCTCTGCCATTTGACTTTGGATTTCCTTCGGAATGATTAGCAGGAATGTATATGCGCCCTTTATATTTACCGGAATCAAATTGTAATGCATGTCCTGGTGTATTCGCATAAGTCCGCCAGTCTTCCTTAAAGTTATACTGCGCATTTACCGAAGGCTGATTGGGGCGATGCGTCTCAAGCGTAATATTCTGTGGATTGGACCAAGTTTTACCGCCGTCGGCCGAGCTAATTGACCAGCATTCTCTCAGGCCGTTCCCTTTGCGTACTTCGCCTTCGTGATTATTGCCCGTATTATAAAAAAGTAACAGGCGTCCTTTCGGATATGCTGGGTCTAGCAGATCAACTACGGGTGCTGGGTTACCAACTTGCAAATTATCGTTGTCAACGGCGACATGCAACGGACCCCATGTTTTCCCATTATCCTGACTGGTTTTATAAACAATATCCACATTACCAAAATCGCCTGCATGATCTACCCGGCCTTCTGCAAAGGCGATTAGTTGTCCTGTTTTATCCTTTACAATAGCGGGGATACGGTAGCTTTTATAACCTTCTTCGCCTGAAACAAATACATTTACTTCCTGTGCCTGACAAATCCCTGCTAACAGCGCAAATACCCCCATTATACATAGTCTCTTCATATCTATTTATGTTTATTGTTACTTATTTTAAAATTCATCTGCTCCATTGATGGAATGAAACACGCTTCTTTTACTCCTTATCAATAGGCAGGCAGGTAAACATCCATTTTAATGGATTCTGCCAGTCTTTCCCTTTGAACTTCCCGACAGGCAATTTGACCACAATTGTATTCCACCCTTTACGCAATTGAATTATGGCAGGACTTCGATAACTATACCCCTCATCAATCAGTGGAATTTCCAGATCTCCCTTTTGACCCGCGTGCTGCCAATCCGGAGGAAGTACCTCATGTGCATTGACCCAAAGTCTACTCATCCGGTCGTCCCATGTCCCCAAATCTGGTGAATCACTGGCGTACGAGCGGGAAAGATCATTAAAACCGATCCAAAACTCCTTATTGCCCTGCACGTCACTCCAGATCCGGCTCACAGCATACAATGTACTATTTTCAGCAGGATCATCTATTGCCCCTTTTACGACATCAGACCACCAATGGCGTAATACGATTGTGCCACCATAAAACTCACCGATCTTTTTTAAAGAAGCAAAATTTCCTTTCGATTCCTCCTTTAAACTCATACTTAGGTTGCCTTTATTTTGCAGAGGTCCATACAATACCCATTCCTGTTTACTTTGCCGGTAGTAAGGAAAAATAAAACCTCTAAAATACAAATGCTTATGCTGGATCAGGCGTTCCTCAAATGCTTCAAATTCAGCTAGCCCTTCCCGATCCGTTTTGATATTGCTGCGCCATTCAAAATCTCCTCCACCGCACCAACTACGTTCTGCGAAAGTCAGCAGAGCAGGGTAAACTGCATTCTGACTAAATATATCCTGTTCATGATTGACCGCACGATCCGGCCATGAACAGAGTGTTGCCCCCATTAACTTTTCATTTTCCGATGTCTGGCCTCCCAATTGCCTGTAAAATAACGTCGTCACAGCTTCCAAGGGATCCATATGGTTTATATACAAGTGCTTTGAATCAATGACCTCGAAAGGAGAATCTTTCGTAATCGCTTGTGGTCCCCCCATCCAAAGCTGACGAATCGTCTGTGGTTGCAGATTGCCGCCGGGTTCCCAACCAATGGTCTTCATCCCCAAGCTTTCTGTCCATTTTGTCATAAGCGGTAAAAATTGCTGATTGTAAATTTTCACCTCGTCTCCTCCGATATGCAGATAAGGTAATTCTGGATAAGTGACTGCAAACTCCTTCACTAATTGCTTGAGAACCGCTAGACCACTATCGCTCTGCATATCAGTTTTAAAATAACGTCGAAAGGCAGCCGAGTGCCCCGGCATATCAATTTCGGGTACAAGCTGAATATGCCTGTCACGACAATATCGAATCAGCTCCTGCATTTCGTCAATTGTATAATACTTTCCGCGCCACCGATCCATGTTGGAAGAATCCGTCAGCCCCGGATAGTTCTTGCTGGCAAGACGCCAGGCGATATCCTCCGTGAAATGGAAATGGAAAATATTCAGTTTATACCGTGACATGATGTCGACTTGCTCTTTGAGTACGTCCAGAGACTGGAAATTTCGTCCTACGTCAACCAGATACCCGCGCCAGCGAAAAGACGGATAATCTGTCATGGAGCAATAGGGTAACTGCCCGTCCTGACCGCCCAGTTGCCGCAACGTTTGCAAGGCGTAGAAAATACCGGCACCCGTTCTGGCCTCAATCCGTATTCCCTGTTGATCCACAGCAATACGGTAAGCCTCTAAAGATGCAGATGGCAGATCCAATTGCTTATCACAAAAGATAGCGATATCACTATTCTTGAAACTCTCAAAATCAATCTTAGTTACATTCCAATCTTTTAGCAAGACACTTAGTGTCTGTCTATCAAAATCTGACACCTCGCCTTTGATATGAACACGAACAAGATGCTGAATAGAATAGTTTCCTGTTTTCCATTTCACAGAACGCGGCATAGGAAGCAGTGGCCTGATTGAATCCGGCAGACAACGTAAGGGACTGATAAAAAAAAGAATAATAATCAGCGTGGATAGGAAGATATTTCGCGCAGCTCCTTGTCGTCTCATGATCTCCTACTTAATCGAATTAAATTCCTTCAATATTTGCATACAATACCATTCTTGGCGAGGGAGGTGAAAAGGACCTTTAAATAAATTTCCCTTAGCCGTTTGCGCAATTTTTCCGTCGCGATGGAGATAACCATACCATTCACCATTGATTGTATCGTGAAAATGGTCATAGGCATATTGATTGATCTGTTGATGCCAGCTTTTATATTTTTCATTGCCGGTCACCACATAAGCGAGCAATGTTGCTATAATTGTTTCATTCTGCGGCCACCAGAATTTCATATCTTGCCAGTATTCTTGCACAGGCTTTCCGTAGACATCTCTAAAGTATAGAATACCGCCATATTCTTTGTCCCAGCCTCGTTCCCACATATAATCCAGCATTCGGCAGCCTAGGTCAATCAGATGCGGATCAGAGTCTCGATATCTAGCTTCATGAAGGATAAACCAAGCCCCTTCGATGGCATGCCCGGGATTGAGTGTACGACCGTCAATATGATCCACGATTTCACCATTTGGTCCTACTTGTTCCATCACACAACGGATATCATCTTTGACAAAGTCACGTTCAATCTGTGCAATACAATCGCTGATAACGATATCACAGCGCGGATCGCCAATCGTTTCGCGAATCTGTTGCGCAGTGTTGATCATGATCATCGGTACACCGATTCCCTTCATGGGTCTTGTCGCTTCGTACTTTGGTTCAATCAGCTTTTCTCCATTTGCATATGCAAGGCAAATTCCAAAAAGATGACGTGCTTCCTCCGCAATATTTTCGTCTCCAGTAGCTTTAGCATAAGCTGCAAAAGCGATGGCGGCAAATGTTTCCGAAAAGAAATAGCGGCGCATGCGAATAGGATTCCCCAGACGATCGACGTGAAAATACATTTTCCCATTTTCGTCAAAGCAATGTTTTTTCAAAAATTCATAACCTATCCGGGCACCTTCTAACCATTCTTCTTTCTGTTCTACAGTTGTGTAAAGGGTCGACAGCAGCCAGCAAGCACGTCCCTGAATCCATACGGCTTTATCTGTATCAATTAAAGTACCATCGTGGTCACGCATGAATAGGTACCCGCCACATTCATGGTCAATCGATCTTGGAAACCAAAATGGTACAGTATCTTTTAAAAGCTGATCACGATAAAAAACTTCCATCTCCTTCAAGTAATCAGTGTCTATTATTTTTGCAGTATCTTTTATGCTTATCTGTTTCATCTTTTCTAATTTTTATATCAATTCATTTTATGTTTATTCAATCGTCAAATCGAAAGTGGACACTGGTGTTCCGATTTCATTTTGAAGATTTGCCCTGCTGAAAGGTTCATATCCATACAGAATTCTCCTTACTTCGACATTTGGCTTATTGATTTCGACAGTATTGTCAGACAAGATATTTGCCTGCACATTAAAAATCCTTCCCTTATTGTCCACCAGCTGAAAACCTTTCACAGCTGTATTTTCCCCAGTTTTTAATTTTGTACACTGATCAAATGTCAATAGCAGCCGATCACCATAAATCCGATATTGAACAGGGTTTGGATGATCCGCATTCAATACAGCCCCATACAGATGCTGACTTGCTAGATTTGCCAAGCGCTGCCCTACCAAGATCTTTTCTCGGGGATGCACATCCAAAGAATCGCCCACATCGAGTGTCACGGCCATGTAGGTATCTGAGATCTGTTTCTCCAGTAACCGTTGGGAGTTTCTAAAGTCCCCCCAGAATGGTCTGTCTAGACTGGTTAACTGAACAAAGAAGAAGGGCAGATCCTGATGAAAACTTTTTCGCCACGAAGAAACCAATGTTTTGAAAAGGCGCTCATGAAGTTCAATATTATGCGCATTGCTTTCACCTTGATACCAGAGTATGCCTTTCAATCCTGTGCTCAACCACTTACTGACGCCTGCTTCAAAATTATAGGCAGGTTGATAAGGATGGCGTTGATTTTTCACGTTTGAATGGACCAAATTTTGACTGGCACGTTCCCGGCAGAACTCCTGCAGGAAATCTGATTTTTGCCAGCTATGGATATACGAGGCCAGCAAATCATCGCTTTCCAAAGATTTCCGGTCGATCCAGGATTCCGTATTGGATCCGCCGACGGACAGATCAATAATACCAATCGGAATATGTTGTTCCTTGGCGAGTTGTACAGCAAACGAATAAGCTACCGCCGAGAACTGAGCTGCTTCATCAGCAGTCGCCTGACTCCAGCTGCCCTGGAAATACGCTAGATCATTCACCTTTCTCAGTGTAGCAGAATCCCAAGCCACGGCATTGGTTTCTACTAGATTTTCACATTTAAAAAGCCGTAGATTCCTTTGCGAAGATGCATTTTTGAGCAGCGATTCACTTTTTAAGGCACGACGAAGTGGAAAAGCCATATTCGATTGGCCGGATGCCAGGTACACATCGCCAAAAAGAATATTTTTCAATTCGATGTTCTTTCCACCCGAGCTCACCTTTATTTCATAAGGTCCTCCTGCCCCCATTTTAGGAAGCTTTATCTCCCAAAAACCATTCTGATTTACATGGGTTCTATAGCTCTTCCGATTAAATATAACTTTGATCTCGGCAGCTGCAGTACCCTTACCATAGATACTGTTTTCCCAATTTCGCTGAAGCACCATATTTGAACCGATCGTTTCGGCCAGCTGCAAATCTTGCGTAATCGGAGTCAATACATGCGCTACTTGTGCGGCAATCAATGCTGCACCCTGCTTATTTGGATGCAAATAGTCCTCAAAAAGATCAATTCGAGCTGCAAGCGGGCTATGGAGATCAATCAGTCCAACCTGATTATTCTTTGCTATCTGAGGAATTAGCACCTGAATCTGCTCATACCAGTCTCGCGTTCCAGAAAGAAAACGAGGATGACCACTAAAAATCGGACTTAATCGGCAAATGTAGATTTGCATTTTGGGATTAGCGGATCGTATGGAATCAATCAGCGTCGCGTAATCTGATGCAAAGGAGTTTTTATAATTTGGCCAATTTCTCGGATCAGTATCATTGAGACCCAGGTGAATAATTGCTACATCGGGTTTAAAATCCAATGCTTTCCGATATTCTTCCGTTTTATAATAAGGTCTATGCCCCTTACGTAAAAGCGTAGCCCCTGAATGGCCAAAATTCCTCACTTCAAACCGCAGCCCAAGCAATGCTTGAAGCTGGCTCGGATAAGAATCCTCCGCAGGATTGCCGAGCCCATAACCAAAGGTTACCGAGTTACCTATGCAAGCTATTTTAATTCGCCCCTGTCCCAGGGAGACAGAAATCGAGATAATCAAACATAAAAGCAAAGCTCCTTTTTTTGAAATAGAGGTTGTCATCCTTCTGATTGGAGATTCCATTTTCATGATCTATTATTTATTTTGGGATATAGGCCTTTACTTCTCATTTGCTTTCGGTTTAAGGAACAGGAGTTGCAACAAGAGGGCTAGCAGTACCGCTGCGCCCAATAAGGCAAAACCTAACCCAAAATGGCCTTCATCTTTAAATTTCCCTAACCATTGTGTAATGACAGCTCCAGCAAATACACCAACCATATTCATAAAACCATAAGCGGTTGCCCGCAATTTTTTAGGAACAATCTGACAAAGAATAGGCATATTATTGGCGTCGAATATGCCAAAGCCAATTCCAAAACAGACTGCTGCTCCCACAACTGCGGGTAAGGTCTGGCCTATTCCTAAAAACAACAAAGCCGGTATGGTCAGTCCCAGACCAATGGCACTGGTATAAATACGGCCACGAATATCCTTTTGTACCCAGCGATCACTCAATATTCCGCCGGCTATAACGCCAATAAAGGATGAGATAGCGATTGTAATCGTAGACAAGGGACCTGCCTTGGCCATTGGAATATTCAGGCTGTCAGCAAACAAAGTTGGAAGCCAATTTTTGATGGCCCAGCCCGGTAAGCTTGGGGCTGCGAAATAAAACAATAGAATCCAGAATGCGATATTGGAAAATAACAGCAATAGGCTTTTGGAAAGAGGCAATTCGCTTTCCGAAATGATCTCTTCATCTGATGGCTCATGTTTTTTCTCCATCAACAAGACGGCGAGCAGAAATGCATAACATATTCCGACAATTCCGAACCAGTGAAAAGCAGTATGCCATCCTTTTGCAGCCGCCAATGTTGCACCAAAACCACCCAAGGCCTGTCCAGTATAAAGCCCCGTCATATGTAGGCCAATGGCCAGCGATCGATTTTTCCCCGTATGGTAATCGGCGATCAAGGAAAGCGCGGTTGGGATATACAGCGCTTCACTAAGTCCCATAATTGCCCGCAATACCAATAGTGTTGAATAATCATGCGCCATCCCCATACCATAAGTAACTGCTGACCACACAAATAGACTACCCACGATCAGCCATTTTCTATTGCTTCTATCGGCGACAATACCAGCGATGGGACTCATAATGCCATATATGTAGAGAAAAACAGCCATCAATACACCAAAAGTTTCGGCACTTTGCAATTGCGGAATATCGACCTGCATCGCATCACGCATAGTCGACAGCATCTGCCGATCCATGTAATTCAGCAGGGCTACTCCCCAAAGGAGCGCTACAACCAGCCACGGGTAAAAAGATTTATGTCGTAAAGAAGAGATCATTTCAAGCTTTATCAGGTTTATATGAGTTTTTATATCTTATTTTTTCAATCCTATTTGTTAGAAAATATTGCTACTAAAATCTCAGGAGTACGAACGCCCGCCTTAATTTCACCACTGGGCAAAATGATCATGTCGTCCCAGACAACAGCTGTTGTGGTTACAGGTCCATTCGATGGTAAATCCCCCATCCGATTCCATTTATTCGAATGTAGATCGTAACGCCATATTGCTCTACTGAAGCCAGGATGATTGATTTGCAATTTATTTTTAGCATCAATGAGTTTCTGTCGCTGCAATGGGTTTGTTTCCTTTTTAGCATCAAAGATCAGCGCTTCTACCTGATGGAAGGTATTGCCCCGATCAGCACTCAATAACCATATCCCTTGGTCTGGTAATACACAGGCAGTTCCTGCTGCCGCGGAAAAAGGAATGTCAGTCCGTTTGGACCAAGTAATTCCATTATCGGTTGAGCACCATAATTCATGATATAACGTCGAAGGGCGCTCCGAATGAGCCTTTCTTCCACCAAGTAGATAAAGATCATTTTGGCTATTGGACAACAATTGCAAATGGGAGACTGCATAGGGTAATTTTCCCACACAGACCCATCCCTTTTCAAGATTCTCTAGATCCAATTGCAACACCTGGTCTGATACAGCATCAGGCGTTTCACCACCGGCAACGAAAAGTTTATTCCCATGAGCTACCGCTCCCATATTGGCTAGCGGAAATGGGAGATTCGGATAGTCGGACACTGTAATTTTCTTGGTTGAGCTATCATATTTAATCAATCTACAGGCAGCTGTTTTTCCACCTGTCGTCTCTCCACCAATAATCAGTAATCCATCCCGTAAGCTCAGGCTGGCGGCATAAGCAACTGCCACAGAAAGACTATCCAGAGCTGTTAAGCTAAGTCTCTTCCCCTCGTTTCTGTAAATAAAGACTTCTTTATGGATTTCCTTCGCTCCACCTTCCCAGGGTGGTAAATGTGGGAAATTCGCTCCACCGGCAATCAGGAGACAATCACCCGTGACACCAGCTATTGGTCCTGCCAGACCAATATGCATCTTTCCATCTTGCATAGCTGGCAATGTAATGCCTTTATGCCATTCCAATCGACCAACCTGTGCATTAACAGCACTTGTAAACAATATTCCTGCTATAATCCCCATCCAATGTTGTTTTGTCATATCTATTTATTCTTGAACACACGGTCTATTCGGTAATCTCCATCTTGTTATAGGAACATACGATGTTTATAACGAGATGGAGATCCATATTACTGTGCACAAAACGTCTGAAAACCAAGTTTGTTCACATCGTTCTTAAAGAGCTCAAATTGCTCTGCCGACATGTTTTTCACAGGTAGTCTAAATTCACCGCAATCTAGACCAATCAATTTCATATAAGCTTTTCCTACTGAGATACCACCATATTTCCCAAGCAATGTGATCATATCGATGGATTGCTGCTGCAAAGCGTTTGCCTTTTCAACATCCCCTTTGTCATAGGCATCGATGAGCTCAAGATACAAAGGAGCAGCGTAGTTATAAGTACTTCCTACCGCGCCTTTATTACCCAATACCAATGCTGACAGCATATTTTCATCCCTTCCCCATAACATGTCATACTTGCGGTCTGCATAATTCATACAGCTTAGAAAATCCATAAAGTCTTCATGCGTGTATTTGATTCCCTTAAAATTGGGTATCACTCCATCAATCTTCTTCAACAGGTCGATCATCTGGAAATTCCCTCCGGTCAATACAGGAATATGATAATAGTAGAAAGCAGTATTCGGAGTTGCGCTTGCAATTTCAACACAACACCTTGCCAGTTGATCCACATGAGCAGGTTTAAAATAAGATGGTGACGTAAATGACACGACATCTACTCCCACTTGCTCGGCCAGTCTAGCCAATTGCTGGCATTCCTTGATATTTGTTCCTCCCAGAAGCATCATGAGAATAAATGCATCGTCCTCTTTCGTCAAGCTGGCCCAAGCCGTCATCACCGCAACTTTTTCCTCAAAAGTCAACGACACCCCTTCTCCTGTCGAGCCACAAATAAAGGCTCCCTTTACCCCGTTGCGCTTTAACATCGCGTAGTATTGCGGAATCAGCTCAAGATCCAATTCTCCGTTTTCATCGAAAGGAGTAAATGGCGCTGCAATTAATCCTGAGATTTTTTGGTTTAGCATATGATATTTATAATTAATATGATCTTATTTTTAAAGAGTAACTAAAACGAAGCGTAACCTTTTGTTTGCACAAGCAAACGGTTATTGGTGAGCGCGTCTCTATTAATTGGCCATAAAAGGCGAAATGATTCTGCTACTGGTAATGAAGTATACTTATAAACAAAGCTATCACCCATTCTTCTCAAATCATACCAATATTTCCCTTCACCAATAAATTCCAATTTGCGTTCTTTTAAAATTGCCGCCATAGGATCGCTATCTATTTTCTGATTTGGAAAGCCAAGAATACCTTCGTTGTAGTTACTTCCAAAAGCCCTCGCCCTAAGCAAATTTATTTCCTCTTTGGGACTTTCACCGAGTATCACTTTAGCTTCAGCTAACAGCAAAAGTAAATCTGCATAGCGATAAATCGGAAAATCATTC
Organism: Sphingobacterium sp.; assembly: GCA_022712315.1. Classification (GTDB taxonomy): domain Bacteria; phylum Bacteroidota; class Bacteroidia; order Sphingobacteriales; family Sphingobacteriaceae; genus Sphingobacterium. The sequence goes on from JALAGS010000019.1 coordinate 14,512, forward strand.
GTAAATGCTCTAGAGCCTGCATTTTGTTCACCTTGATATTTTTTCAAGAAACAGCCGGCCATATTAAATTTTCCTGTAGCATCTTTTGAATAGGCTGCTTGAATGGATGTATTCTTACGCTGATCCAAATCGTTGTAATCTCGATACGAACGGATACGTGTCGGTGCGCGTAATATTCCGCCATAATTTTCAGCGGTTACGGTGAATTTTCTGTTGGAAAGCGAGTCATAATAATTGGCGATAAGCCCCGATTGCGGAACAAAATCGGATATGAAACCTAAGGTCGCTTCGTTTAATTGATGACGCGCCACAAAAATCATTTCACTGTTACCACGATTGGTTGAGGAAAACAGATTGGAAAAATCTGATTGCAGTGACAGTGTGAGATTTGATTTTATTTCCGATAACGCATTTTTCGCTGTTAATGCAGCATCTTTACCTCCGCTTCTATGTGCATTCCAAAGATTCACTTCTGCTTTAAGCATTAATGTAGCCGCTTTTGACCAATACGATTTTGTATTCTTCACGGAATAATCCGTTCCAAAAGAAGTTAAGGAACTTTCTAGATCCGAAGCAACAAGCGCTAAAACATCCGAAGCTGGCGAGGCAGCTTTGGCAAGGTTGGTAATATCAATATTTCCAACAGGTTCTGTTTGCAAAACAACATCTCCCCAAGAGCGATACAACTGAAAATAGTAGAATGCACGCATTCCATAAGCAATTCCTAAATAGTAACCCTTATTTTGTGCTGTTACAATGTCAGTTGTATTGAGTTTGCTGATCAGCAAATTTATTTGATTGATATTCTCGTAAAAAGCACCAAAATTGCTCACTCCTGGATTATCGAGATCCAAATTATGATTCCACATTCTTTCCAGCCCCTGCGGAGCCTCACCTGTAAAAGATGACGTCGTTCCGGGGTCATTACCAAAGACCTCACCCTGATATTCCCCTAGAAGCACAAACGCCCGCTCATGGTTCCGAAATCTTGCGTGTAGACCACTCACAAAAGAGTCAAACTGATCGGCTGTCTTCCAATAATTTCCGTCACTAATTGTACTTACCGGATTTAATTCCAGATTTTTATTGCAGGAACTGAATAGGCTTAATCCTATTACCGCTGCCAAGCTCAAGGTTTTTATATTGATTTTCATCGTTTTCAATTGTTAAGATTAAAAGGATAGCTGAACACCTAGAACATAAGATCTGGGTGTGGGATAAGTGCCTAAATATATACCTGTAACCAAATTATTCACGTCTACCGGTGGCTCAGGCGATGGCCCCGAGAATTTTGTGATGTAAAAAAGATTAGATCCGGTAAAATAAATTCGTGCATGCGAAAATACCCGCGATTTTTCGAGCAATGATTTGGGCATGTCATACGAAAGAGTCAGCTCACGTAGAGCCAAATAATCGCCTTTTTCATAAAATCTAGAATTGTTGCTATTCAATACTGCATTGGCATTGTTCCCACGCGTATAATTCTGTTTGGATCCACCTACCTGATCTGCAAAATAGACCTTAGGAATATCAGTTATGGTATTGGTGGGTGACCAAGCCTGCTTTTGCAAGTCAATATAATTGAAGGTACCCTGATAATTACCTAATGTTCTTGCGACCAGATCATTGTATATTTTATGTCCCAGCGCAAACTCCCAATTTGAAAAAAGACTCAGATTCTTATAGCTTAAATTCGTTGTAAAACCGCCCGTCCATTTGGGGTTGATATTACCAATATAAACTTGATCACGTGAATCGATCATATCATTACCATCGACATCGAGCCAATTGACATCTCCGGGCGTAATTCTTCCATTTTTTCCTGCAGGAAGATTTGGCCCGGTAATGCCGGCAATATTATCCGTACGATTTCCTGCAACTGCCATTACTTCAGCATCATCTTTAAATATCGACACCTGTTTGTAAGCATATATATCGCCCAATGACTGGCCCTCTTGATACCCCCCGACCCATTTGACCTGTCCGGAAACCGGATCAAATACTTGCAATCCACCTTGACGATTGTTTTCATTACCATTATTCGGTAACTCCAATATCTTATTTTTCACAAACGCGGCATTGGCGCCGATATTCAAATTAATGCCATCGGGATTGCTAAGTACGCGCGTTTGAAGACCAAACTCTAACCCTTTGTTTTGCAAGGTTCCTAAATTGGTATTTATGGATGAGAAACCGATATAACTAGGCAAAGTCAGATCTGTTAAAAGATTTTTGGTTTTTCTATTATAGTAATCAAATAGCAAGGTCACGCGGTCATGCCATAATCCCAGATCCAAACCTATACCAGTCGTTTTGCTGGTTTCCCAAACCAGATTCCCATTTACAGGTTGTGTGTTGAGATAACCAGCAGTTCCATTATAGTTCGTTTGCAAGGAATAAGTCCCCTGGACTTCGTATCGTCCGAGTCCATTGATATTCCCGTTTTCCCCATAACTCAATCTAGGCTTCAAGGTTGAAATATACTGTGCCAGTTTGGTATCTTTCCTCTATAAATTAACTATAATACAGTCCCCTTGCGCATTGGGTTTTGCGATTTTCCTCTTCGAGTTTGGTCAGCCGTAAGGCTGGCATTAACTCATGCTTGTGTACTTATAGCCTTTTCAGGCATTTGCATTG
>JALAGS010000237.1 GCA_022712315.1 Sphingobacterium sp.
ATGCATGACCATTTGCTAATACATTTAAATGTCAACTATTTAATTTCAAATTCGGTAAATATTGTTCTTTTAAACTCAAGGACCTCAGGTGCAATTTTAAAGCCTTCGCCTCCGTAAGCTTTATTGAAGGTTTCTAGGGCCATACCAGTTCGATATTGTGTTGACTCGTTGGAAGCACTGCCGTCGTTGGATAAAAACAATAGTTTGCCGATTTCTACATTTGCCCGAGATGCAAGTTTCTTTGCAGACTTTAAGGCATCATCATAAGCAATTAAATCGGCTTCTCTCAGTATACTATCTGCTTTAGAGTGATCAAATGATATGGATCCGATTCCGCTTATTTTGGTTTCCAGTAATTTGCCTGTTAATTCGGTAAATTTGGACAAATCATGTAAAACAAAATCGATCGTTTGCTGTGCTTGATAGCCTACAAATTTATTTGTATTTCCTATGTATTGATAATCCTTATTTGCAGACACACTACTTGTTTTAATGTCTTCCTTTTTATTCCCATATTTTTGGAGCAAAGCGATTACGGTGTCAACAGTTGCCTGGGTTTCTCGAACAGCATCAATCATCCTTGGTTTTGTGAATGCAGTGTTGATCGTTAACGTAACCTGATCTGGCATGATTCTAATTTTTCCTTCGCCACTTACCCGTATCCGATTTTCGTTTTCCTTTGATCCGGAATGACAGGAAATCATAAACATGATTCCGCTTAAACACATAAAAATAATGGAGATCGATTTCTTTTTCATACTGTAAAGTCCTCAGATTTATAGTCAACGTATTGATTTGCTGAGCTAAAGATAGTAAATATCCACGATAGCTGCTATTCAGCGTGTGCAATTTAAGTTAGATTGTTCAGTAAAAAAGCAGGTATTTTCACCTGCTTTCTCCTTTTAAATAATTACTGTTTTTTAATCTATACTTTTCGAGTAAATCTTTAGCTGCTTTTGCAATGATTTCCGTGCCATATGTATACGTGTTTTCACTGTTCCTTCCGGTATTTGCAAGTGTTCTGCAATTTCATAATATTTAAATCCTTCCAAAAACATGGCAAAGGCATTATAATAGTCTTTCGATAGATTATTGAGCGCATGCTGTATATCAGAAGCAATAAAATTATTTTCTCCGCGATTGGTAGTTATTTCATTGCGATAACCGGTACTGATATATTCGCTTCTATAATTCTCTAACCTTTTATTACGTGTATATTGATTGATATACGTATTCTTCATAATGATATAGAGCCAAGACATCAATTTCGGATGTTTCAGGAATTTTTCGATAGATGCTAGTGACCTCACCATGGTCTCTTGAACCAAATCTTCCCGTTCATCCGGATCGTTTGTAAATTGCGCTGCTAAATATTTTAACGTAGGTCTTTTTTCCTTAAACAGTTGATCGATTGTTGTATTTTCCATATTATCAAATTTTAAGTGTCTATCTTGCCTACATTCACTACAATTAAGATGCTAAAAAAATATCTTAGAAGGGTGGCTTGACCTCAATGATATACAGCTTAAAGATTTATTTTTATTTCTAAATAACTGTTAAACAACGAGTTGTTTAGGAGTCTGCTAAAACATATGGGTGTTTTCTTTGAACGTTTTTACTTTAACAACAAGTGTTTTCCTGTTTAAATTCCCCTTTTTATCTTTTGTTTACACGTATTTATACGTAGTACTTTAAAGGATACATCTTTTATCGAAATAGATGGTAATTTTTAAAACTGTTCATGCCTTGAAGTGGTTATTAGTTACAACATGAATGGAAAACAATATGGGGGACGAGAACAAAAAACTATATTTTGATCTATCGGAAGGCGCGAAAGTCCAATCTGAAGGTCTGAAGGATCAGTCGGAATTAAAGCAGGTATGGGACGGTAGTCAAGAAGATTTTTACAAGTCGATTATTAGAAATCAGCAGGATGATATCGGGAGGATAGGGCGATATTTCCGTGATGAATTAGCTCAGGAACTCTATGGAATGCGTATATCTCTACAGAATTTTACAAACCGTTATGGAGATTTTGAAGAATTACGTTGTTTACGTGATTCATTGAGTACCTTAGTTGTAGAAATCCGCAATAAAGCGGTATTGCTTTATAATCCCATATTAAATGACCTGGGGATTTTTCACGCTGTTGATGAAGCAGTGGTCACTTACAAGAAACGATTCGGTTTTACAATTGATACGTTGCTTGACCCTCAGTTGCGAGAATTGCATCATCAGGTGCAAGTTCATTTATTTAAATTACTGACCGCAATATTTCAGTATTTAAATGATGAAAGTCCCTCACAAGCTATTTCAATTTCAGTGCAAGTGATCGATTCTGAAATTCTAGTCAAGGTATCACCATTTTTTCAACAAGGAGAAGCCTTGTCAGTATCAAAACTGGAAAACAGTCCAATGCGCTTGATGAAGATTGCTGAACTTTACAATGCGCAGATTATGAACGATACATTGGCGGCGGGTATTTTACTAAAATTGACTATTTAAAAAGATAATAATGATAAAAATCCTATTGGTTGAAGACCACATGGTTGTACGTAACGGAATAAAATTACTATTAGAATCTCAAGAAGGATTTGAAGTCGTTGGCGAAGCGTCAAATGGAAAAGAAGCGCTTGATTTCCTAAGTTCAAATCCTGTTCCTGATATTGTATTAACAGATATCAGTATGGATGAAATGGATGGCATGGAATTGCTTCAGGTTATAAATACACAGTATGCATCTATTAAAGTCGTTATATTATCCATGTTGAATCAGATTAATTATGTCATCGAGGCGTTTGAGTCTGGTCTTGCTGGCTATTTGGTCAAAAACGTTGGTTATCATGAGTTGCTTTTTGGATTGAATCATATTGCTAACGGCGGACGGTATGTAAGCGAAGAAATCGCCATGATACTTTTGGATCAGGTTCGGTCCGGGCAGAGCTATGCACAGATCCCTGGAGAATTGCAAGCGGATTTTGACATCTCCGAACGGGAATTGGAAGTGTTAAAATTGATTGCGGAAGGCTATACGAATGTGGAAATTGCAGATAAGATTTTTCTAAGTAAGCGTACTGTTGAGGGGCACCGTCAGAATCTAATAGACAAGGCGGGGGTAAAAAATACGGCACATCTGGTTAAGTTTGCTTTTGAAAGAGGTATTTTAAATTAGAGGAAATTCCCGGGTAAATGATCCCAAAAATTTGATAGATCCAGATTGGATTATGCCGCTATTTTATTGCATGCGATAGCGCATTGCTCACATAATTTGGCGCAATGTTGACAATGTTCATGATGATGTTTGAAACATTCCTCTGCACAGATCGCACATAATTCAGCACAAATTTTAATAAGCTGTCGACTATAGTAACTTTCCATAGAAAGAAGTTCGGCAACAGCTGTACATAAAATTGCACATTCCATATTTAATGTGATACATTTTGCCATGGCTTTAATGTCACCTTCTTGTGTACAAGCTTTTGCACAATTGTGACAAGCAGTAACACATTGCCAACAGGCTTCTATACAAGATTGATCGATTGAATTTATCATAAATATTGCTGTCAGTATACTGTTTATATATATTTAATTGTTTTCGAATAGAACAAGTCTGAAAAGTAAATGGTTTTATTGGAGC
>JALAGS010000238.1 GCA_022712315.1 Sphingobacterium sp.
AATAATTTGTGGTATAGAGATTAATATTTTTTTTAAGAGCTTTTATTTTCGATATCATTTAAAACTATTAAAATTGGTTTTTGGTCAGTAAAATAACCTTTTTGACGATGGTTTAACCCTAAGGAAAGCGCCGAAATCAACCGATAATCAACTTAAAATCCAATGAGAAAAATCTTGTTTCAATATTCAGATAGGCCTATCATGCAGAAGAAGAGTATTGTTTTCAAGGGGTTATACATCACTGACAAATTGCCTCGAAAATGGTGTCTTAAGCTATTTCCCTTTGCGTTATTCACTGGAATATAGAAGTGTTTTGATCATTTGAACACAAAGGGGACCGAATGTTTTGAAATATAGGTTTTAGGTGTTTTATTGTTTTTTATAATATTGCTTTTCAGTATATTTATGGTTTTTATATAAAGTTTTTGTTTTTATATAAAAAAGATGTAATATCTCGTTTCAGATGAATTGATCACGAAAGAAAACAGGATGGAATAAAGTAAAAAGCTGTCGATTTAGCCCCTTATTTTGATGGGGTATCGCCGGTTTTTTGATGGTTGATATGGCTTTTAGTTAATAGGATTTTGCCTTTAATTAGATCCTCATTGAACTGGCCGACTGTTGTTTTTTGGAGCATTTCAAAAAGGTTGTTGCGTATGCTTTTGAACTCATGATGCAAGGGGCAAGGGTACTGTTCAGAACAGAATTCAAGCCCCATGCCGCATCCGACAAAAAGGCTCTCGCCGTCGATTGCTTTGACGACTTCCGATAGCGGTGTGGACATATCTCCGCTATCGAGGTAAAATCCACCTCCGGGTCCCTTCATGGACCGGATGATACCTGCCCGGCTGAGATTTTGTAATATCTTGCCTAGAAAAGCTTCTGGAGAATGGATGCTTTCGGCTATTTCTTTTATGCCCACACGTTTATTTTCTTGCGAACTTTGTGCAATAAAAAAAACTGCCCGTAGTCCATATTCACATGTTTTGGAAAAAATACCCATAATCTTTTTGCTTTTTGCAAATGTACAAAATCAAAAATAGCCATCCGCCAATGATTGAAAATTAGGGATGACTATTTGATAAGTGGACTACTTGATTAATTTAGCTGCAGAGATGCTGGGCCAAATTCTTCGAAATGGATATTCTCGGTATGAACGCCCTGATCAGTTAGGTACTGAAAGTGCTTTTTGATAAATCCTGATGGGCCACATAGATAGTAGTTGGCCTCCTGCGGAAGGTGGATGGCATCGATTTTAGCCAGGTCAACCCATCCTGATAGCGCTTCCGAATCCGTATCCTGCGCTTCGTCATAGAAAGAAAAGCTAGTAATGTTTGGATTTTGGTTTTCCAGTGTTTTTATCCTTTCTCTAAATGCATGAAGATCATGATTGCGGCAGCCATGGATCCAGGTGATTGCTTTATCTTCATTCCTGTCAACCAAATGCTCTAACATCGCGATCAACGGGGTCTGACCAACTCCGCCGCTAATAAATACATGTGGTTTTTCACTCTCAATCAATTGAAAAGAACCAGTCGGTGCTGTGAGTTCGAGCTGTTTTCCAACCTCAAAGTATTGATGTAGATAGTTGCTTACCATGCCCGCAGGTTTTCCCTCGGGAGCTTCTTTTTTCACCGAAATGCGAAGGTATTCACCGTTGCTCGCATCGGATAGACTATATTGTCTTGGCTGATATAGGTGTAATTCGGGAAGAAATACCCGGACACTTACATATTGACCGGCCTCGTGTTTTGGGAGGCGTCCATTGTCTGTGGGTTTGAGGTAGATAGACTGTATTTCGGCTGTTTCTGATTCTACTTTTACAATTGTAAATGGTTTCCAGCCGGTCCAGCCTCCCTCTATCTGGATCATTTGATCATACATCTCTTTTTCGACGCCGATCATGAGGTCTGCCAGTTGGAAATAGGCGACTCTCCAGGCTTCAATAAGCTCATCTGTGGCGGCATCACCTAAAACTTCTTGGATGGACGCCAATAAGTGCTTTCCTACAATCTGGTAATGCTCGGGGCGAATATGGAGACTGCTGTGTTTCTGTCCGATGTGTTTGACTGCAGCTAGCAGAACGGAAGGATTTTCAATATGCTCCGCATAAGCTAAAACGGCTGTAGCTAAAGCCGTTTGCTGTCTCGCATTCTGTTGGTTTCCCATATTGAAAATATGTTTAAGCTCGGGATTATGCGTAAACATACGTTTGTAAAAATGACTAGTTAATACAACACCATGTTCTTTTAAGACTGGTACAGTGCCTTTGATTAACTCTTTTTGTGCTTCAGTAATCATAATAAAATATTTAAATACCTTTTTATCTTTTATTTTATCAAAATAAAGGATAAAAAAATTTGTCTCCAGCTGATAAGCTGCTCTGTGTCTCGATAGGGTACATTTGCAAATGACTATCGTGTACAAAAATAGGAATTTATAATAAAAGACAAAAATATCTTTTATTATTTTTTACCGATCGCCGCGGTCAACGCCTGTTAGATTTAGCGGTATCGCTCTTCGTTGCGGACTATTCCCAGGTTTTGAGATTTTTAGGATAAAATGTCCATTCCGGGGTTTTAATAATATCCTGATCTATGTCGTACCAGGGGCTAAGCTTGCTGTTGTTCCAATTGTTCAAAATTTGTATCTCCTGGGCCGGCATATAACTTTGCGCGAGCAATACAATTGTTTTTCCAGCACTATCCTTTGCTAGGTCGACCACGATGATCGCATGACCAATAGGTGATCCTTTTTGGATAAAAGTGTCTCCAATTTTAACTTCTTGCGTTGTTTTTACGTTGGGAAGTTCATCGTGCAGCGAAGAAGTGTTTGCATAAGCAAAAATATACTCCAGGTATTTCCAATAGATTGGGTACGAGTAGTCTCCTTTGGCATAGGTTGTATATGCACGGGGTTTGCTGTCGGAAAGGAAGTTAAATTTGATATCCTTATACCGCTTTTGTTGGTATAAGTAATCTGCTCTGAGTCGCATGACAGCATCGGCGCATTGGTGTAAATCGCGCTTTCCTATGTCTAGTTTCACAACACTGTTGTAGATGTTATTTCGCGGTTTAATTTTTCCGTTATAATAATGGACTTCCCGGTCGATAGGGTATAATGGAAGCTTTTCCAAGAAATTGCCAAATTCCCCAGTCTCGTAGCTTAGTCTTTTAAAGCCTTGTGGTAATAAAATGCGTGATTTGACTGTCATTCCCTTAGGGTCAATAAATTGACTTCCGTCAATTCGTACATGCTGTGCGGCGGCCGAATCCGTGAACTGTGTTTTCGACCCGACGGCATTGGGTTGCCCACAGCCCGTGAAAATCTGACAGGAAAAGAGCGGCAGGAGTACGTATATTGATTTCATATAAAAGTTTTTAAGCCAGTGTGTTATGTTTCAACGAATATAATTAAATTTAGATGTAATTTCAAGGATGAATCATTTGAAAAAATTAAGAAATTTTTAAGCTATTCACCAACTTTTTGGACCATTTTCTGATGTAGCTTAGCCGAAGTAAATAAGAACACGATTATGTCAGGAAAACAGATTTTTCAGACGTCAAGCAAAAAGCGCTGGTACGCTTTTTCATGGATGAGCAGCGCATTAGTGATCGGTTTGATCATCGGTGTCATATGTGTGGTATATACATTGGGAAAGATTCAGATTCCTCCTTTCCCGACAATTAATACCAACACACCATTGACTGAAAAGTCCACCGCCAAGTTAAAGAAATCCAAACAATTCAAGGAGTTTACAGTTGTAAAATCTGAACTGGAAAAGATAAAACGCGATCGGGAGCTCAAGCATTTAAAACATATTGGTACCAAAAACAGAATCAATATGGGATTTTATGTCAGTTCTTGGTCCAATGAAGTGCGCGAGCAGTCTTTATCTGATTTACGCCGTAATATTGGCCATTTGGATATGGTTGCCATGGAGTCCTTTTTTACTGTGCCTAATCAGGATACAGTGGTGGATAAAGCCGATACTGCTGCGCTTAAAGTAATTCACCAATATACACGCAAAGCACTCGCGCAGATTTCTAATTTCAGCGGTAACGACTTTGACGGGCAGACTGTAAAAGCCATCTTGCTCAATCCGGATAAACAACAGCGTTTTATCGACGATATTCTGCTGAAAGTAAAGCGAAATGGCTTTGCTGGTATAAATATTGACTTTGAGAATTTACAGTTGGACGACCACAAGCCGCTAAACGATTTTATGGCCCATATCTATACTGTATTTCATACAGAGGGCCTGCTCGTTACACAGGATATTTCACCTGAAAATGATGATTACGATCCTATTGCGCTGCAAAAGTACAACGATTATATTATTTTGATGGCTTATGATCAGCATTCCATTGAAAGTAATGCCGGTGCCATTTCACATCAGGCTTGGGTCGAAAAGAATCTTGATGAGCTTTGCAATAAGATCGATGCAGATAAGGTGATTTTGGCCTTGGCATGTTATGGATATGACTGGCCAAAAGGTAGTGTCGGTAAAACCTTGACTTACGATAACGCCGTAATTTTGGCTCATAATTACAACGCTAAAATTACTTTTGATCCCGAATCTGCAAATCTCAACTTCAGCTATAAGGATGGGGCAGGGATGCCTCATGATGTCTATTTTACTGACGCGGCAACTTATTTTAATCTTATCCGCAAAGCAGATGACTGGGGGTTAGCGGGTATTGCACTCTGGCGCTTAGGAAGTGAAGACGCCCGTTTGTGGTCATTTATTTCAAGATCATTGGATCAGGAAAACTTAAAAAAAGAACCCTTTGACTTCGGAAAAATAACCCAGATTAATGTCGGTGGTATACAATATATCGGTGATGGAGAAATTTTGGACCTGGTAAATAGCCCGGCTCCAGGACAAGTTAAATTTGCTTTGGATCCATCAACAGCAATGATACAGGGACAGGAATATGTGAAGACACCGAGTAATTATGTCATTAAGCGTTTTGGAGAAAGAGATAATACAGTGGTACTAACCTTTGATGACGGACCTGACCCTACCTATACGCCGCAGGTATTGGACATCTTAAAAAAAGAACGTGTGCCCGGAGCTTTCTTCCTTGTGGGTGTCATGGCTGAAAAAAATATGGATCTGGTCCGCAGAGAATATCAGGAGGGACACGAACTCGGGAATCATACTTTTTTTCACCCTGATATGTCTACGATAGGGCCCAACCGTGTTAAGTTTGAATTGAATGCAACCCGAAAGATTATTGAGTGTATAACCGGTCATAGTACAATCCTTTTCCGTGCGCCTTTTAATGCTGATGCTGAACCCCAGACTGTGGCCGAAATTCTGCCCGTCGCTCAGAGCCGAAAGGAAAATTATATCAATATAGGTGAATACATTGACCCCAACGACTGGCTGCCGGGCCGTACTGCAGATGAAATTTACAATGAAGTCATTAAACAGCGTGATAATGGGAATATTATCCTATTACATGATGCCGGTGGAAATCGGGAGGCCACGATAGAAGCGCTGCCCCGTATTATTCATTACTTTAAATCTCATGGTTATAAATTTGCGACAATTGGTGATTTAATGGGCAAGAAGCGTGATGAGCTGATGCCGCCTGTACAAAATGCTTCGGACTCGGGATTTAGCGGATCTTCCAATCGCTTGTTTTTAGGTACCTTGTTTTACGGTAATATTTTCCTAAACCTAGTATTCTCCATTGCGATTGTATTGGCAATTTTTAGAACTGCAATGATTGCTTATTTGGCGATCCGACAAAAACAAAGGAGTAAAAAAGAGCAATCTCAATTGGTTTTGGCCCCTCGGGAGAAGGTCAGTGTGATCATTCCTGCCTATAATGAGGAAATAACAGTTTTGGCGACAATCAAAAGCCTATTGAATTTGGATTACCCGAATTATGAATTGATTTTTGTGGATGACGGGTCCAAAGACAAGACTTTTGAGATGGTCAGTAAGGTTTATGGTGATCACCCCAAAGTGAGGCTTTTTACAAAACCTAACGGCGGAAAAGCATCCGCGCTCAATTATGGTATCCAGCAATCCGATGCACAGTATGTGCTCTGTATTGATGCCGATACACAGCTCAAGGCTGATGCGCTAAAACAATTGATGAAATATTTCAATAAATCGTCTGTCGCTGCTGTTGCCGGAAGCGTTAAAGTGGGCAATGTGCACAATATATTGACACATTGGCAATCGATCGAGTATGTAACATCACAGAATATGGACCGGAGGGCTTTTGATCTGCTCAATATGATATCGGTGGTCCCGGGAGCCATTGGTGCTTTTCGTCGATCCGTTATTTTGGAGGTTGGCGGATTTACAACGGATACATTGGCCGAGGATTGTGATTTGACGATGCGTATATTAAAAGCTGGCTATACCGTACGGAATTCATCCGAAGCAATCGCATATACGGAAGCACCAGATACGGTCAAAATGCTCTTCAAGCAACGTTTCCGTTGGAGCTTTGGTGTCTTGCAGAGTTTTTGGAAAAATAAGAAGACCCTATTGAATCCTAAATATGGCTATTTTGGTATGGTGGGGATGCCTAATATCCTGATCTTTCAGATCATACTCCCTTTATTTGCGCCATTGGCTGATATATTTATGCTGTTCTCGCTGGTAAGTGGTCTTTTCTCCCTAAGTGAAGTGAATGGGATTAGCTGGACGGGAATAGCAGGATTGTTTTCGCTGCATAATGGTTTTGGTCAGGTGATGTTCTATTACTTTCTTTTTGTGTTTGTGGACATCTTCTTCGCTGGTATTGCCTTCAAGATGGAGGGCGAAAAGCTTAAAAATTTAATTTATCTGTTTCCACAGCGCTTTTTCTGGCGTCAGTTGATGTATTTCGTTTTATTTAAGTCGGTGAGAAAGGCTATTAAAGGTGAATTAAATACCTGGGGAACCTTGAAACGTACTGGTGGAGTGAAGGAGGTAACGACAAGTGACTAAAAACCTTCATGACTTCGCAGGTACCAACAGCAATGAAAGCAAACTGAAGGTTCTGTCTGGCCAATAAGATCAGACATTTTCAGAAAAAAAAGCATGTACTTACATAGAGAGGAGATAGGATACTCCGCGAGGATCGCTATCGCGTGCCAAAAAGTTTCCGTAGATTTTTATTTGACCTCGGGAATGGTTACTTTCAATAAAAATAGCAGCAATGAAAGTACTTTCCGCACAGCAGATGAATCGGATCGATCAAGAAACCCTCAAGGATCAAAATATCAGCAGCCTGGATCTTATGGAACGGGCAGCAACAGCTGTTTTTGAAGAACTTAGAAAACGTTATCCAAAATTGGAACAGAAATCCTTTTACATTTTTTGTGGTAAAGGAAACAATGGCGGTGACGGGCTGGTACTTGCCCGGCTTCTGGATCAGCAGCAGGCAGAGGTGCATGTTTATCTGGTCGAAGCAGATGACTATGCTGCGGACAATCTCGCCAATCAGAAACGATTAGTGGGTCATTTGATCCAGAAGATTACCGGCGAAGATCGCTTGGACATCCCTTCGGCTGCCATTGTGGTGGATTGCCTGTTCGGCTATGGGCTAAAGCGTGCACTTGCGGCGGAATGGGACGGCATTATTTCTTGTATAAATGGATCTGGTGCAAAAATTTATTCCATCGATATGCCTTCCGGCCTCCTTGCTGATGAAAGGACACCTCAGGGTGTTCCCATTGTTCAGGCAGACATGGTGTATACTTTTCAGTCTCCCAAATTGGCCTTGATGCTGCCTGAAAACCAGTTTTATGCGAAAGCATTTAAGGTGCTGGAGATAGGTCTTAGTCAACGTGCAATGGCAGAAACCGAAACAAATATTTTTTATGTCGATCAGTCTCTTGTTAGATCTTTCTATCGAAAAAGAAGAAAGTTTGATCACAAGGGAACCTTTGGTCATACTTTGATTATCGGAGGAAGTAAAGGTAAAATGGGAGCCGTACAGCTTGCACTTAAAGCGGCTCTTCGTGCCGGATGCGGTTTAGCTTCCGCCTATGTACCTGCCGGTGGCAATATCATTTTACAGACCGCTGTTCCTGAGGCGATGATAATGACAGATCCCGAACAAGACTTTATTAGTCAATTCCCCTGTATTAAAAACTATCAGTCTATCGGTATTGGCATCGGTATGGGAACAGATCAATATACAATTGATGCGTTAAAGGTATTTATGACCGCTATTGATGATACTCCTTTGGTATTAGATGCCGATGCCTTGAATATTCTTGCCCGCGAACCCGATCTTTGGGCATTTGTTCCGGCCCACAGTATATTGACTCCACATCCAAAAGAGCTCAGCCGTATTGTAGGCAGTTGGGGAAATGATTTCGAAAAGATTGAAAAGGTAAAAGTCTTTGCGCGTGAACATCAATTTTACGTGCTGATAAAAGGGGCTAATAGTGCGATGGTTATGCCAGACGGACAGCTGTATTTCAACAGCACGGGCAATGTAGGAATGGCAACAGGGGGCAGTGGCGATATTCTGACGGGGATTGTCAGCTCCCTATTGGGACAGGGCTATTCTTCAAAGGAAGCCTTGATTATGGGAGTGTTTCTGCATGGGCGAGCTGCAGATATAGCGATAAAAATTTTTGGAGTCTATTCATTGCTGCCTTCCGATACCATTAATTATCTTGCCGACGCATTGATAGCATTAGAACAGGATGATGATAGCTCGGTTCATTGAACAATTCTTTAATAGCCCGGGCAATGGAAGCTTTCGTAAGCATGGCATTAAAACAAGGCTATGATAGCCCGGGTAATGGAAGCTTTCTTAACGATGACATTAGCACAGAATTATGACGGAATGGTATATTGAGCAGGTCTTTGCAGCGCGGACTTGGAAGCTTCGAAAGGAGATTTTCTCTCCCGAAGGGAAACTGGGGGAAGTGATGTTGGATGGAGATTTTGAAGGGACGCATTTTGCCGCTTATGACGGAAATGAGGTCGTCGGCGTACTTAGCCTGATTTGTTCAGCCGATAGCTATACAATCCATTTCTTTGCTGTAGCTCCACCTGTCAGGTTGAGAGGTATAGGAACTGCATTATTACACTATGCGCGGCTATTTGTATGTACATTTAAGGGCAGATATCTTCTGGTGGACGCGCCTAACCGACAGCAGTATTTTTGGGAAAAGAATGGTTTTGTCGCTGGAAAACAAAATGGAGCTATGCGCAGCTATTCCTTGTCTTTAGCCAATGACCTCATGCTCTAACCTCGAGTACAAGATAGCGTATCATAACCGATCAGTGCGGAGTGTATGATTTTACGAATTTTCACCGTAAGTGATCCTGTCGGCTTCTGTTATAGGACGAATGATCCGACAGGGATTGCCAGCTGCGACGACATCCGCAGGAATATCTTTTGTCACCACAGATCCGGAGCCAATGACCGCATTTTTTCCGATGCGCACGCCGGGATTAACAACGACATTCCCACCTATCCAGACGTTATCTTCGATAACGATCGGCAGTGCAAATTCCCAGCCTTGATTTCTTGCTTCAAAATGGAGCGGATGACCGGCAGTGAAGAGGCTTACATTGGGGCCAAATAATACATTTTCACCTATGGTAACCGGTGCGCAGTCTAAAATCGTACAATTATAATTGCTGTAAAAGTTTTCACCGATAGTAATATTATAACCGTAATCGCAACGAAAAGGAGGCTCAAAAAAGAAACGGCTGCCTGTTGCCTTAAACAGTTTCTGGATAATCTGTTTTCTGAATTTGATTTGTTTGGGTTCCGAATCGTTAAATCGCTTGAGTTCTTCTTTTGCGTATTGCCTTTCTTTAAATAATTGCCCCTCCGAATCGATGTAAGGAAGGCCGGCAACCATTTTCTCTTTTGGTGATTTCATTCAGTCCCTATTTTGTCTGCAGCAAACTTAGATAAATTGATCTTTATATACAATACTAATGTATTTCTCCTCTGCCGGAGCTTTAGGGGTATTTTTTGGTATAATCAAAAGATTTCTGTTTTTAGTCAATTTAATTCATACAGTTGTGACAAACAATTTACGATTGAAAAGCATTTAGATAATGGAGCACATAGATGCTACTGCCTTTTTCGGGGCTATATTCAAAATTATTATTTCAATGAAGATCGCTTATATAAGTACTTACCTGCCCAAAGAATGTGGCATCGCCACTTTTACATCTGATTTGCTACATGCTGTTGCATTGCATAATCAGGAACTGACTCAACATGTTTTTGCAGTTGCCGATCGGGAATATGCCTATCCCAGTGAAGTTGTCTTTAAAATAGATCAGCATCATCAATTGTCCTATATTGAAGCGGCGAATTACATTAATGAAAACGGTTATGACTGTGTCATATTGGAGCACGAATATGGCATCTTCGGCGGTAATAGCGGCATTTATATATTATCATTGATTAATGCGCTGCACATTCCCCTGCTGGTCAATTTTCACACCATTCTTGAAAAACCCAATGTTGATGAAAAGGCTATTCTTATTGAAATTGTAAAACGCGCCTCTATTGTAATTGTCATGAGCAATTATGCCATTACATTACTCAAATCTATTTATAGGGTAAATACGGCTAAAGTTAGGCTAATTCACCACGGAGTGCCCGAATTTAATTTGGATCATGAACTTGCAAAACTTAAAAAAGGGCTTTCCGGAAAGAAAGTCTTATTGACCTTTGGCTTTTTGGGACGTAACAAGGGAATTGAAATGGTGATCGAATCCTTGGCTGAAGTCGTCAAAGATGAACCTGACCTATTGTACCTCGTGGTGGGAAAAACACATCCCAATGTATTAGCACATTCCGGAGAGGAATATAGGGAATATCTAGGCAGTCTTGTGGAAGCCTATCAGTTGCAGGAACATGTACAATTTGTTAATTCCTTTGTCAGTCAGGCCGATCTTGTGGAGTATCTAAGTGCTTGTGATGTCTACGTTACACCATATGTCAATGAAGCACAGATTACAAGTGGAACATTGTCTTACGCTATTGGAGCCGGAGCGGCGGTGGTGTCTACACCGTATTGGCATGCCAGGGAATTGCTCGCTGACGGAAGGGGAGTGCTGGTCGACTTTAAAAATACCGCCAAGATGGCCGAGGTGCTCAAAAACCTGTTTTCGAACCTGGATTACCGCACCACATTGCGGGACAATGCTAGTGCATTCGGAAAAGAGATGACCTGGAAAAATATCGGTCTTCGGTATACGAGAATTTTAGATAAAATCATCCCTACATACGACAGCCTTAAAGAAAATGTAGGGTTCAGTAAAGATGAGATGCCCAAATTCAGCTGGAAGCATATCGATCGGCTGACCAACCAAGTCGGCATTTTACAGCATGCAACCTATTCCTTACCCAACTATAAGGAAGGCTATTGTCTTGATGATAATGCGAGAGCGCTTTTAGTGGCTTTGCTGGCCCAGCGTGATTTCGCGGATAAAAGATTAGACCGGCGCATTTCGACCTATCTGAGTTATATTTATTATCACCAGCGCGAGGACGGCCTTTTTCACAATTTTATGGATTTTCAGCATAATTTTCTGGATGAGGTTGGTTCCGAAGATTCTTTTGGGCGAACGATATGGGCATTGGGAGTGCTTCTTAGGGAGACTAAATTGACAAGTTACTATCAATTGGGGCATGAGCTATTTTTTAGAGCTGTACCGAATTTTAGCCAGTTACGTTCCAATCGGGCGATAGCTTACACCGTATTGGGGATTGCCGAATATTTGCATCATCAATCCAATGATGAAGTGATGATAGAATTGATGCGTACACTTATCGGCAAGCTGGTGCGGGAATATGAGGCTAGCTCAGATGAACACTGGCAATGGTTTGAGTCGGTATTGGCCTACGATAATGCGATATTGCCTTATGCGCTATTGATAGCATACCCTTTCTTGAATGATGAGACAGTAAAACAGTTGGGGCTATCCACCTTAAAGTTTCTCGAAAGCATTACAGTGCAAAATGGGGTTCTTTCATTAGTGGGAAATCAGGAATGGGCCAAACAGGGAAAGCACATCAGTAAGTTTGGACAGCAGCCACTCGATGTCACTGCGATGGTATTTATGTATCGCGAGGCTTTTCGGCTGACCAATAAAAAGGTTTATTTTACCCGCATGATTGCCTCCTTCCGTTGGTTTCTGGGCGAGAATGACCTTAAGCTGGGACTGTTCGATGAAGAGACCAAAGGTTGCTGCGATGGTCTCGAATCCTATGGCATCAATAGAAACCAAGGGGCCGAGAGCACCCTCTGTTTCTATTTAGCTTATATTGTGGTTTATGGTGCTTTTATTGATAGCGATCGGGATTCAAGATAGCAAGCAATAAATCTTCGAGCTTGATGGTCGCATAGGTCGATGCATAATCGGACATTGCATAGGGTAAAATGAGATGTTCATTGTGGACTAAAGCCCCGCACGAATAAATAACGTTTGGCACGTAGCCTTCCCGTTCTTCATCATTGGGGGTCATCAATGGACTATGCAACCGTCCGATTTCAACATGCGGGTTGTCAAGATCCAAAAGAGCGGCCCCCAAAACATATTCACGCATTGGCCCGACGGCGTGGGTGAGGATCAACCAGCCGTATTGTGTTTCAATAGGCGAACCACAGTTGCCAATCTGAACAAATTCGTATGGATATTCCGGTTGCTGGATCCGAATGGCTGTTTCCTGCCATATATTGATGTTGTTGGAATAGGCGATGTAGTTGTTCTCACCGTCAATCCGGCAGAGCATGGCATAGCGACCGTTAATTTTCCGTGGAAATAGTGCAGCACCTTTATTAGCGATTTCACCATAGATAGGTTTCACTTTGAAATGGTAAAAATCTTTTGTGGTGAGCAATTTGGGAAGAATGCTGAATCCGTCGTAAGCGGTATAGGTCGCATAATAGATGCGCTCACCTTTTTCGGTTTTGAACTGGACGAAGCGGGCATCTTCAATCCCTCTTTTTTCCGTATCGGCAATAGGAAATATCACGCGTTCCGAAATGGAAGTATCTAGGGAGAAAGTCATTTCATAATGTGAGGATGCGAGCCAAAGTGCCTGTTGTAAAAACGTCACATTTTCGAGATTGTCCTCACTATCACGCCGGACTTCATCGATATACCGCTTGAGTTCTTCGTAAGTAAATGTCTCCGTTAACTTTTCTTCCAGTTTTGTCTTGACTTCCGTAGGTTGGGCATGCAGCTCATTCATTTTCTTTAAGAAAGACTCCTTGTGATAGCGGTGATTTTTGACTTGCATGGGTTTATCCAATAAATTACCCACATAGTCGATCTGTATATTGTTATCAATATCAAGTGTCCCCGATCGAAAAACGATAGATGAGACATGGCCTTCTCCTGTAGCTCTGAAACTTAGAATAATTCGTTTTTCACCTTTAAATAATTCTGTCTGGTCGGGGTGTTCAATAATGGATGGATTAAATAAGGCGGCCGATTCAATCGAATATTCCATGGTAAAGTAGGAACCTATCAGTAACTTGTCAATTTGAGTCAGCTTCTCTTTTGAAAATGGAATCTTTTCCAATAAGTGGCTTATCCGGTCAAAATTACGTTCAAAAATATGGACAATGCTGCGATGTCTTTTCGTATAGCTTCGCAGAACCTGCCCAAATACTTCTTTCCGCTCTGATTCGTTCAGGGATAAAATGCGTTTGATAACCTTTATAGTGCGGTCATCACCAAGCGAAAAAAAACGCGCGAGAACTCTTTTTTTATCCGGTTTAAAGTAAATATCCTTTCGTTCAACTTGTACTGGTTTATGCATAGTTTTATGTTCATGTTTACACCCTCATAAGAACGAATAGCGCTTGTCTTTTGTTTTATTGCAGGTCAATAATCAACGGATATCTAATAAAAATCGAGTAACTTTGGCCAAGGAAAAATTTTAGATATGATTGAAAATAGTTTAGATAAGTTAGAACCAAAAGCAATTTGGAAAAACTTCTCCGCTTTAAATGCGGTGCCAAGAGCTTCTAAAAAAGAGGAGCGCGTGATTGCTTTTATGGTAGAGTTTGGAAAATCCCTCGGCTTAGAAACAAGTGTCGATGAGATCGGGAATGTGCTCATCAAGAAATCTGCTACTCCGGGAATGGAAGACCGTAAGACGATTGTTTTGCAGTCACATTTGGATATGGTACACCAAAAAAACAACGATACTGTCTTTGACTTCGATACAGAAGGTATTAAGATGTATGTAGAGGGTGACTGGGTAAAAGCAGAAGGAACCACTTTGGGCGCAGATAATGGTCTCGGCGTTGCGACGATTATGTCAATCCTGGAATCATCGGTTATTGTGCATCCAGCTATCGAAGCCTTATTTACCATTGATGAAGAGACAGGTATGACCGGAGCACTAGGCTTAAAGGGAGGTGTACTTTCGGGTGAAATCTTATTGAATCTGGATACCGAGAATGATACTGAAATTGATATCGGTTGTGCTGGGGGGATTGACGTGACGGCTACACAGTCTTATACCGCAGAACCTTGTCCTTTTGACGTCCTGTCTTTTGAAATTACCGTTAAAGGTTTGCATGGTGGCCACTCCGGTATGGACATTCATAAAGGCTTTGCAAACGCCAATAAGGTGATGAATCGCTTGCTTTATAGAGCCAACGAGCACTATGGCCTGCGTATTGCGTCGTTGTTGGGTGGAAGTCTACGCAATGCAATCCCTAGGGAAAGTGTTGCAAAGGTGGTTATTCTTAAGGATAAAGCCGCTAGTTTTGTGGCGCATCTGACACAATTGGCTCAGGATATTAAACTCGAATTTGCGACGACAGAACCGGCGATGGAAATAGTCGTGAAGCAGACAGATGCTGCTTACGCGACAGTAGTTCCTGTGCAGGTGCAGGAGAATTTAATTAACAGTGTTTATGCTGCTTTAAATGGCGTATATCGTGTAAGTGCCGATTTTGAAGATCTGGTAGAAACCTCCAATAATATTGCGAAAGTTGAAGTAGGGGGCGAAAAGGTCTCCATCAAATGTCTAACAAGGTCTTCTGTTGAAACTTCGAAGTTTGATTTAGCTCAATCTTTACAGGCAGCATTCGAGCTGGGTGGTTTTACGGTCAGCTTTTCAGGTAATTATCCAGGTTGGGCACCTAATCCGAATTCTGAAATTTTAGAAGTTCTCAAATCGATTTACAATAGACAGCATGGAGAAGCCCCGGAAGTGGTGGCCTGTCATGCCGGACTTGAGTGCGGGATCTTAGGGACAAACTATCCAGGAATGGATATGATTTCTTTTGGACCGACAATCTTAGGTGCGCATTCGCCGGCCGAGCGTGTTTCCATTTCTTCTGTGCAGAAGTTTTGGAGTTTTGTGCTCGAAATTCTCAAAGAGATCCCTAAAAAATAAGTTTAAAAACCAGCATATTTTCGTGTATACACGGTAGTAGGTTGTGAAAACAAAAAAGGTATGGCGTAAGTCATACCTTTTTTACTTTCATTAATTTTTCACTTTCCTTGCAAAAAATGAAAAATATCCTTACTTTCAGGATGAAAAAATGATTTACTAGACCAAATTTTACACAACCTCTCAAATTGAGGGAAACCTAATCGTGATATAATGACTATAATCCTCATTGTAATCAGCATTTGTTTGCTCATCCTTTGCATAACTTATTTTAAGATCAATGCCTTTCTCTCTTTTTTGGTAGTTTCCCTGTTCAGTGGACTTTGTTTAGGAATTCCTCCCTCAGAGCTCGTGGGTACTGTTGAAAAGGGAGTGGCAGGCGTTATGGGGAGCCTGACATTGATTATTGTATTAGGAGCTATGTTGGGGAAAATTGTGGCCGAAAGTGGAGCGGCTGAGATTATTGCAGAACAAATGGTCCGCTTAATGGGGGAGAAATACCTCCAATGGGGACTTATGTTGACCGGCTTTGTTGTTGGGATACCGCTATTTTATGGTGTTGGATTTGTCTTATTAGTCCCTTTAATATTTTCTATTTCCTATCGGTATAAACTTCCCGCAGTATATATTGGATTACCGATGCTGGCAGCCCTGTCTGTAACGCATGGATTTATTCCGCCACATCCTTCTCCCGTTGCGCTTGTTGCTTTGTTTCATGCCGATATGGGGCTGACACTTATTTATGGACTCTTAATTGCTATACCTGCTATCGTTTTGGGCGGACCTATTTTTGCGAGAAGCCTGAAAAATATACAGCCAAGTCAAGAATCTATTTTCCAAGAAAAAGGTCGCTCAGACAAAGAAGAATACAGACGTCCGACAGTGCGGGTAAGTTTGATTGTCGCTTTATTGCCGGTATTGCTCATTATTCTGTTTACATTGCTTCCTTATGTCGTCAATACAGCTAATACAGCCCTGCAGCAGGGAATCAAGTTTGTCGGTAATACTACCGTTGTTATGGTCATCGCTATTTGTGTCGCTACCTATTTATTAGGATTGAAATTGGGGCGGTCGATGGCCAATGTGATGTCAGTTTATGAGTCTGCAGTGAAAGATATTGCCATGATTCTATTGATTATTGCTGGTTCGGGAATTTTTAAACAAGTGATGGAGGACAGTGGTGTCAGCCTGATGCTAGCCAATACGCTGCAGCAGCTTCCCATTTCACCTTTATTGTTAGCCTGGCTGATTACAGCCGTGATCAGGGGCTGTGTCGGTTCGGCCACAGTAGCGGCCCTGACAGCTGCCGGTGTGCTGCTGCCTATTGTTACTGGTGGAAAAGTAGATCCCAATCTCATGGTATTGGCAATAGGTGCTGGCAGTCTGATGTTTTCACATGTGAATGATACTGGATTCTGGTTGTTTAAGGAATACTTTGGCCTTAGCGTGAAGGCTACGCTCTTTTCCTGGTCGATAATGGAGGCGATTGTTTCCATCGTTGGGCTGCTTGCTGTTTTGCTATTGCAATTAATTTTATATTAGCTATTATTTTAAACTTTAAAATCGTTAAAGATGTACAACGCAGATGAACAATTCGAAAAATTAGGTTTGACACTCCCTCCGGCACCGGCGCCAAAAGGTGTTTATAAACCATACGTTATTGATGGAAAGTACCTTTATCTTTCCGGTCATGGTCCTGTACAAGATGATGCCACATTGATTATCGGCCGGATTGGAAGTGATATCAGTCCTGAGGAAGGCAAACTTGCCGCAAGACAGGTTGGCCTGACAATGTTATCAACCATTAAAACCAACCTGGGATCATTGAATAAGATCAAACGTGTAATCAAAGTATTGGGAATGGTCAACTGTACCTCGGATTTTCTCTATCATCCGGGTGTAATCAACGGATGTAGTGAGCTATTTGCTGCGGTCTGGGGCGAAGAAAATGGTATCGGAACTCGGAGCGCCGTTGGGTTCGGTTCGCTGCCAGACAATATTCCTGTGGAAATTGAAGCATTATTTGAGTTATATTAATTCGAATGGTATGGAAACTTGGTGTCACATACACAATATTGATCAGGTCGATTCACCGGCTTTGCTGGTGTACCCTGATCGCATTGTCAAGAATATAGACCGTGCTTTGCATTTTGTACACGGGCGAGCCGATAGATTGCGGCCGCATATCAAAACGAACAAATGCCGGGAAGTATGCCAGTTGATGATCGATAGGGGGATCACGAAGTTTAAATGTGCAACGATTGCGGAAGCTGAATTATTGGGTGTCATTGGAGCGAAGGACGTTCTGCTGGCATATCAGCCGGTAGGACCAAAAATAGATCGTTTTCTAAACCTTATTGCGGCGTTTCCAGATACTCATTTTTCTTGTCTTGTGGATCATGTCGTTGCCGCGCAGGAGATTTCAAAGCGGGGTCTCGCTAAAGGTATTTGCATCGATGTTTACCTCGATGTCAATATTGGAATGGGACGTACCGGAGTACCTTTGGAGGGAATCGAGCGTCTCACGATGGATATCCATCTTTTGGATGGCATTCAGCTGATTGGTGTGCATGGCTACGACGGTCATATTCATGATAAGGATTATCAGCTCCGTGAAAAGCAATGCCAGCGGTCTTATAGGCTACTCGAAACTGCCTACCTGATGACGCAGGTATCCACATCGAAACCATTGACCAAAGTGATTGGCGGTTCGCCAAGTTTCCCTTTTCATGCCGAGCGTACCGATGTAGAATGTAGTCCCGGAACCTTTGTGTTTTGGGATTTTGGCTATGCTGAGAATTATACAGAACAGGATTTTATGCTAGCAGCGGTACTTCTTACGCGTGTAGTTTCTATTGTAGATCACAGGCACCTCTGTTTGGACCTGGGCTATAAATCAGTTGCATGTGAATCGCCACAGCCGCGTGTCAAGTTTTTCGATTCGCGTATTGGTGAGATAAAAATGCAAAGTGAAGAGCATTTGGTCGTGGAGGTAACAGATAGTGCCCAGTTTAACTTAGGCGATGCACTGTATGCTGTGCCACGACATATCTGTCCTACCGTAGCCTGTTATGGCGAACTTCAAGTTGTCCATGAACGGCAGGCAGATCAAATTTGGACTGTTTATGCACGAAATAAAAAGATAAATTATTGATATGTACGAATTTGAAATGCCATTTTTGGTAGATGCACATTTAGATTTGAGTATGAATGCCATGGAATGGAATCGGGATCTTCGCTTGTCGATTACGGAACTGAACCATAGGGAACAGGGGATGGATGACAAGCCCGATCGGGGTAAGGCAACAGTCACTTTTGACGAATTGCGCCATGGTCATATCGGTTTGGTTGTTGCGACCCAGATTGCCCGTTTCGTAAAACCTGAAAGCTCCTTGCCGGGCTGGTATTCGGCAGAACAGGCATGGGCGCAGACACAGGGGCAGCTTGCTTGGTATAAGGCGATGGAAGCCGACGGTCAGCTAAAAATGATTTGCACCAAGACTGATCTGGACCAGCATCTAGCGCTCTGGTCCGACGGCAGTGATCATGCAGATAAGCCCATTGGATATATGCTGAGCTTGGAAGGAGCGGATTCCCTGGTGGATATCAGTTACCTCGAAACAGCCTATAACTATGGTCTAAGAGCTATTGGTCCAGCGCATTACGGTCCTGGTAGGTATGCTAATGGAACAGATTCCTCAGGTAAGTTAAATGAACAAGGAATAAAGCTATTAGAGGAAATGGAACGATTGGGGATGATATTGGACGCAACACATCTGAATGATGATGCTTTCTGGGACGCTGTAGAACGTTATCATGGTCCTATCTGGGCTAGCCATAATAATTGCCGCAAGTTTGTCGACCACAACAGGCAGTTTAGTGACGAGATGATTAAGGCACTTGTCGAGAAAAAGGCGGTCATCGGCGTAGCGCTGGATGCCTGGATGATGGTACCGAATTGGATCCGTGGCAAGTCCGATCCTAAAACAAGTAATTGCTCGATGGAAATTATGGCCAACAATATTGATCATATTTGCCAATTGGCTGGAAACGTTGACCATGTTGGCGTGGGAAGTGATTTAGATGGAGCCTTTGGGCGGGAGCAGTGCCCCTATGATCTGGAAACTATTGCCGATATTCAAAAAGTCTTTGGCATCTTGTTAAAAAGAGGATACAATAAAACCGATCTTGAAAAAATTGCCAATAAGAACTGGCTGAGTTTTATGCGAAACGTTTTGCCTGAATCTTGAGAAAAGAGCTACGTCACTGAAACGAATGGAACTAATGAATGTAAACATTCCAATACTAAATTAATCGATGAAACCAGTATTACGCGTACAATTGTCCCTGATGATGTTTTTAGAATATTTTATCAAGGGGGCCTGGTTTGTTACTTTGGGAACATACCTCATGAAGTCGCTCAACGCTTCGGGAATGGAAGTAGCGAATATTTTTTCTACCCAATCGCTTGGAGCTGTATTTGCACCTTTTTTCGTAGGATTTGTCGCTGACAGATACTTTAATGCCGAACGTGTGTTGTCTGTTCTACATCTTATTGGAGCAGCATTGCTTTACGGTATGTCGCTCGCACCGGATGCAGCACATTTTTATCCCTATGTATTTGTCTATTTCATGGCTTATATGTCTTCGCTCTCCTTATCCAATGGGATTGCATTCCGACATATCGAAGATGCGAAGAAGTATTTTCCGGGCGTGCGCGTATGGGGAACAATCGGCTGGATATGTTCGGGCCTTGTGATCAGTTATCTGTTTCGCTGGGATGCACCCGAATCGATACAGGCAGGTGCTTTGCACAATACCTTTATTATGGGAGCAGTATGTTCGTTGTTATTGGCGGTTTTTAGCCTCGCGTTGCCAAAGACACCACCACAAGTGAACCTTAAGGATGAAAAATTTGATTTTGGAAAAGCGATAGGCCTGGACGCGCTGAAGCTGTTAAAACAACGAAGCTTTCTGATTTTTTTTGTAACAGCGATTGTGATCTGTATTCCTATTTCATTTTATTATCAAAATGCCAATCCTTTTTTGGTAAATGTTGGTATACCAAATCCTACTGCAAAGATGGCTCTGGGGCAATTTTCTGAGGCAATATGTCTGTTGTTGATCCCGTTTTTCTTTAGGAGGCTTGGGTATAAAAAGATGATTTTATTAGGGATCTCCGCCTGGGCGCTTCGCTATTTGTTTTTCGCTTACGGCGACGGTCAGGAAAGAGCATTCCTACTTGTATTCGGTATTTTATTGCATGGTATCTGCTATGATTTTATGTTTGTTGTCGGCCAGATCTATACGGATAGGATTGCTGGTGAAAAATACAAAGCTTCCGCACAGGGACTTATAACCATTGCCATGTACGGTGTAGGGATGCTGATCGGTTTTTGGGTTGCCGGTGCTGTTTCAGATTATCTCAAAACGGCCTATGCAGCACAATTTTGGGAATATTTATGGTTTATCCCTGCAGGTATTTCCTGTTTTTGCCTTCTGTTATTTGCTGTTTTTTTTAAAGAAGAGAAAGCGACACTTCATTCAGGGCAGTAAAATCAACCACGTTCGTTCTGTCAATTACGTGGCCAGCTCCCAATAAACTAAAGCATGGAGCATCTTTGATGGGCAGATGCTCCATGATAGGAAATACCTATTATATCATATTGAACCATTCCTGGTATTTTTCGCCGATAAAAGGGAGTGGTTTTTGTTCTCCTGAAAATGCAGCCATCAATCCTAGGACTAATGCAATCAGTAGGAGTAATCCGACGACGCTAATGGCGATTCCTCCAATACCCGGAACAAAACGTAATAGTCCAAGGGCCATGCCGGTCACTGAAATACCTATACTTTGTCTGATATGGAATTGCCCTAGAGCGGTTTTTTCCTTGTTGTTCATGATAATCGCAGCAACAAGGCCAATGATGGTTAAGTAAGAAATAATAGCAATTGTTTTTCCGTCATTTGACGTTACCTTCTGAATAGGGCTTCTCTCCATGATCCTTTAATGTAAAATGTTTGACTTAAATATTTAAGACAAATTTAGAAGAGATATTCCTTACATCCTTTAGCTGAATTCAGGGATATTTAAATTATCCCTCGACACTTTCCAGCAATTGCTTTTCATGAAGCTCAAAGTATTCCCCTCTTTTCTCCATCAGTTCACTATGAGTACCCTGCTCCACAATTTCTCCTTGATCCATCACAAGGATATGGTCTGCATTTTTGATTGTCGAAATACGGTGGGCAATAAAGATACAGGTCTTGCCTTTCATGATGCGGCTTAGCGAACGGAGAATTGTTTCTTCCGTTTTTGTATCCACAGCTGAAAGACAGTCGTCAAATATCAATACTTTGGGTTCCTTTATCAAGGCCCGTGCAATAGACACCCGTTGTTTTTGTCCGCCAGAGAGGGTAATACCACGTTCTCCAACAGCGGTTTCAAAACCATCCTCAAAGGCTATAATATTGTCGTATACAGCAGCGTCCTTAGCAGCCTGTTCCACTTGTTCCTGTGTAAAGTGGTCTAAGCCAAAGCCTATGTTATTAGCAATGGTATCCGAAAATAAAAAAACATCCTGTGGAACAAATCCAATTTGCTGGCGTAAGCTTTTGAAATCGAGATCTTTGATTTCTAAATTATCATAATATATACTTCCTTTATCGATATCATACATCCGAAGAAGTAGGTTGGCCAAGGTCGATTTTCCGGATCCTGTTTTTCCGATAATAGCCAGCGTTTTTCCTACGGGAATCTGGAAAGATATATTTTTAATCGCTTGAATACCTGTTTCCGGATAAGTAAATGATATTCCATCGACCCTGATCTCACCGGCGAGTTCTTTCGTTGCCTTTCCATTAACAATCGGCGATTCTGTATGGAGAAATTCGTTGATGCGCTTTTGAGAGGCTGCAGCACGTTGCACCAATGAAGTTACCCAGGCCAGGGACATGGCAGGGAAAGTCAACTGATTGACGTAGATAATAAATTCAGCGATATTTCCAGCAGTCACCGTTCCTTTGGCAACTTCAATTCCACCAATGTAAATGGTAATTACTGTACTGAGTCCAATAAGTAATAGAATAAGCGGGAAGAAAACAGCTTGTACTTTAACGAGGTCAAGGGCAGTATTGCGATAAATTGTACTTTCCTTTTCGAATTCCTGCATTTTATTTTGTTCTCTGGTATAGGTCTTGATGACGCGTATACCAGCAAAAGTTTCCTGCACGAAAGAAGAGAGGTTGGCCAGTTGTTTCTGTATTTTTAAACTACGTTTATTAATGATTTTATTGACAAATAAAATAATAATCGATAGGACTGGGATAGGTGCCAAAGCATAAGTTGCCAATCTGCCATTGACACTATACATGGCGTAGATGACCATAATGGATAAGACGACAGTATTGATGGCGTACATAATGGCCGGCCCCAGGTAATTACGTACCTGATTGACATCCTCAGTGGCACGGCTCATGAGATCTCCAGTATTATTTTTCCGAAAGAAACCGAAGTTTAGATCTTGGTAATGATTATAGATCTCATTTTTGAGGTCGTATTCAATATAACGCGACGTTAAAATGATCGTCTGACGCATAAAGAATAAGAAAATACCCCGCAGCAACGAAAGCAGGAGCACGACGAAACCGAAAAATAATAGGCTCGTTCCGAATACCTGGTAGATGAGTTCCTGTCTGTCGAACCCGTCAAAGAGACGGTATAGATAGATGTTTTCCTGTACCAGGTCAAATGCTTCGCGAATCACCTTTGCCGGCAATACCCCGAAATAGTTGGAGATGATAACAAAAATAACCCCTGGAATCAGTTTCCAGCGGTATTTATAAAAGTACTTGTTTAAGTAGGCGAGATCCTTCATATTACGAATACAAAAGTAGGACTAATTCATCAAAATGCGCTAGGATTTGAATGAATTTACTGTCATTCGGAAATCAAATGTTAAGTCTTGGATAAAAAAAGTTGTTATGCACAACGAATAATTTTCCTACTTTTGCATCAAGTACCTTAAAAAATTAAAACAAATTAGAGTAGTACATTTTATGTCAACATCTCAAAATTCTATTTTTGAATTGATGAGCCAGTCTGGCCATCAAAACTTATTTTTCTGTAATGATGAATTAGTGGGCTTGAAAGCTATTGTTGCGATCCATGACACAACCTTGGGTCCTGCGATAGGCGGGGTTCGTATGTTACCATACGAAACGACAGAAGAAGCTATTGAGGATGCTTTACGTTTATCCAAGGCAATTACTTATAAATCTGCCATTACTGGATTGAATTTAGGCGGTGGAAGTGCTGTTATCATCGGTAATAGCCGTTTAGACAAATCGGAGGTCTTATTGCGCCGTTTGGGTCAGTTTATTGAAGGGTTGAATGGTAATTTCATCGCCTCATTGGATGTGGGTACCACGCAGCGTGATTTAGAACATATTTATACGGAGACCGACCATGTTGCTGGTTTACCAAAAGCAATTCATGGAAGCGGTGTTGGTGATCCTTCAATCTTCGCTGCTCAAGGTGTATATTTTGGGATAAAAGCTTGCTTAAAGGAATTGTACGGATCGGAAAGTGTTGCTGGCAAAAAAGTTATTGTACATGGTGTAGGTGGTGTAGGTGAGCGTTTGATCGCTATGTTGCGCGAAGAGAATGCACGTGTTTATGTTAGTGATATTACCGAAGAAAAAATGTTGAAAGTAGCGGCCAAATACAAAGCGGAGCCAATCCCTTACGGTGAAGTATTTGATCACGAATTTGATGTATATTCTCCTTGTGCATTGGGCGGTACGGTCAATCCAGAATCAGCACAGAAAATGCAATGCAAAATTATTGCTGGTTCGGCCAATAATCAATTGAAAGATGAACTTGTCACAAGTTCAATCCTTCATGAAAGAGGTATATTATACGCACCTGATTACTTGATCAACGCCGGTGCATTGATCAGCTGTTACTCAGAGATTCAGAATTATGGTGTAGATCACACGGAATTTGTGATCAAAAATATTTATAATGCGACTAGAGACGTATTGAAAAAATCAAAAGAAGAAAATATCTCTACTTTTGAAGCAGCTAATCGCATCGCGGAGAAACGTATCCAGGATATTAAAAAAATCAAGAGATAGTCTTCATCCCAAAATCGTTCTTATTTATTATTTTATAAAAAATCGTTCTTTAAAATTACTATGTTAAACAGGAGACACCTGAGGGTAAAAGTAGTGCAAACGCTTTATGCGTACAGTCTTTCAGAAGACAAAGACATCAAAACATTTGAAAAAGCACTATTAAAAAATGTGGATGAAGTCTATGAGATGTATATGTGGACACTGAATCTATTAGATGAGGTATCCGATTATGTCTTAATAGATGCAGAAGGTAGAGCCAATAAGTTCTTGCCTACTGAAAAAGACTTGTCTTTAACGACCAAGTTAAGTACAAACACTTTTATTGAGTCATTGAGACAAAATCCACAATATGGAGAAGGTGTCAAAAAGTATAAGATTTCCTGGAGCTTTGATCCGGAGATCGTACGTACCGTATTTTTACAGCTAAAGGATTCTGAGGCTTATTTGGAATACCTGCAGCAAGAAGACCGTTCGATCGGTACGGAAAAAGATATCATCAAGCATATCTTTAAAAAGATCATCTTGAAATCGCCGGTTATTGAGCAGGTGTTCGAAGAGAAATTCATCAACTGGCCAGTTGATAAAGAAGTATTACAAGCGTTGATTGCGAAGACCTTTAAGAATTTTAGTTCCGAAGATCCGCGTAAAAATAAACTTGCGGAGATTACGCAAAACTGGAATGACGATAGCGAATATATCATTGCGTTGTTGGGTAAAACGATCCGCAATACAAATGAATATCAGAAGCTTATCTCTGAGAAAACGAAGAACTGGGAGTCGGACCGTATTGCGCTAATGGATACTTTATTGATGCGCATGGCCATCTGTGAGTTGGTTAATTTTCCATCTATTCCTGTGAAAGTGACAATAAATGAGTATATTGAAATTTCTAAGGTATTCAGTACATTGAAAAGTAATACATTTATTAATGGTATCTTGGATAAAATATTAAACGACTTGAATCAACAGGGAAGAATCCAGAAGGCAGGTCGTGGTTTAAGAGATTAACATCAACTCTGATAAATAATTTATACGAATGAAAAACTTTGGCAAATATTCTGTTTTAGCTTTGTCGGCGGTATTTTTCTTTTCTTGTGGAAATGCACAGAAGGGAAAGGAAGAGAGAGCGAAGACAGCGACTGAAACAGCAGCTGCAGATAGTCTTTCTAAGGCGGCAGCACAATTGGGAAAAGTAGAATTTGAAGAGTCTGCATTTGATTTTGGTCAAGTAAAGGAAGGTGCGCAGGTAAAACACACTTTTGTGCTGAAAAATTCGGGTGATGCTCCTGTCATTATCTCGAAAGTCACTGCTTCATGTGGTTGTACACAACCTGAATTTTCGAAAAGTCCTATTTTGCCGGGGGGAAAATCGGAGATCCATGTTACTTTTAACAGCGAAGGGCAAGTCGGCAAACAGCAGAAGATCATAACGATCCAATCGAATGCTTCCAATGGCTTGACAACAGTGCAGCTTAAAGGCGAAGTATTAGCAAAATAACAAATTATTAAACGATACAATAGAAGATGAACACAGTATTATTACAAGCAGCGGGTGGCAATATGATGAGTTTTTTACCAATGGTTTTGATTATCGTGGTATTTTATTTCTTCATGATCAGACCGCAGATGAAGAAACAAAAAGATCACAAAAAATATATTGAAGAACTTGGCGTAAACTCTAAAGTTGTTACGACAGCTGGTATTCACGGACGCATTGTAGAAGTATCAGACACGACTTTCTTAGTGGATGTAGGTTCAGGCGTAAGAATCCGTTTCGACAAATCAGCAATTGCTTTAGATGCTTCAAAAGCTGCGAATGCTACTGAGAAAAGTGCTTCATAAGCTTTTTCTTGAAAGAAATGAAAGCCAGTTTTCGTAGAAAACTGGCTTTTTTATGTACTGATCAAACCTTTATCGTACCCAGGTGCAGACTGTCAGTATTACCTCCACCGTAGCTCTCTACGAAAAAGATATACACCTCATAAGTCACTTCCTTTTTATGTTTCGGTATTTCAATGTTTTGTCTGCCAGTTGTTAAGCTGTTTTTCGAGTCGTTAGTAAAAAGTGGATATTCAGCCCCATGATCCGCTGCATTATATAGGATTAAGAATGAATCATAAGTCCCCGTGTCATACTTCTTTTCCAGATAAGCATCGTATTCCCAAGTAACTTGAAGCATCTGGTTTTCCTGATCGAAATCCATCGTGTAGGAAGTGATGGGATTGGGACTTCCTTTGGCAATCATAAATTTCTGCCAGTCAACCACAAAACCGTCCCCCTCCTGAATAAGTGCTTGGTTCAGATTATAAGACATCGCAACATCATAGGCCCGTTTAGGATAACTGTATGCCTTATAGCCGATATTGATGATCGGATTTAATAGGCTAATATGCGACCTCACAGTTTTGAAGCGCGTTCTACTGAGCAGCTGTTCTGGACTGGGCTCCCGTTTTTTAACGCGAGGGAGAGAACGTACATAATTTCCTGTTTTAGTAGACACAAACACAACAGAACCTGCTTTCCCGGAAACGGTTCCATTAACGCCATTTTTGATGATTGCCATAATTTATTGATTATGTTACAGATAATTAAGATAAGCATTAAAATGGAAACATCCTAATACCAGGTTATACCTAATCACAATGTTTAATCTATATTTAGACAGTAATCAGTCATTGTTTATTCAGTCTGCACTGAGCAAGCACTGAACGATCACTGAATAAGCACTGAACAAGCAGTGTAAAAAGACCGAATTTGGTTACCACCTGATCCTCCCTTGCTGCACCTAAAAATTAAAAGAGAAAAAGGGGAAGAGCTACATCTTTGTAACAAAAAATAGTATAGCAAGAACTATCTATTAGGCTCTATTTTCCTGCTGACACCATGCTGTCAATTGAGCTTATAACTTTGTGTTTTGAAAAAGAATAGTATGAACAATTTTAAACCCTTTATTGGAGAGCATTGCGAAACAACAGCAACAGGTACCTTATTGGCGCATATCGGTATTGGGCTTTCGGAACCGATGCTTTTTGGACTGGGGGAGGGACTTAGTTTTATTTATTGGAATATGAGAACCATGGGTTTTCCATTTTTGGGCGGCCGGATCAAAACGGATTTACTGACGCAGCATATTTGCTCAAATCTCGGGCTCCAGCTCAGCGTTCATGAAACCTCTTCCAAAGCCAAAGCCTGGCAAAATGTGAAACAGCTCCTTGATGCAGGGCGGCCCGTTGGACTGAAACTCGATGCCTATTACCTGGAATATTTCACCAATCGATTTCATTTTGCAGGTCATTATGTAGCCATTTATGGGTATGATGATGATCATGCCTACTTGGTGGATACGAGACAGCAAGGTGGAAGGGTAAGTACATCTCTTATGAGCTTAGCTTTAGCCAGGGCAGAAAAGGGCCCCATGTCCTCTAAAAATCTGTATTACACAATAGGCGGTTGTGAGACAGACATTGACCTAAAGAAAGCCGTCTTAACAGCGATTACAAACAATGCGCAAGAATATCTAACCCCAGCTATTCGAAATATTGCTTATAAAGGAATTCTGCGGGCGAGTGAAGAAGTGATCAAATGGTACAACACGAGTAAACACATAGACAGTGAGTTTAAAATGGCCGCAGATTTGATGGAAAAAGCAGGTACTGGAGGAGCCTTGTTTCGAAACCTGTATCGCGATTTTTTACTGGAAAGCCATCATCTGCTCGAAATAGAACAACTTGGCTTCGCTTACCAAGAGTTTGTACAGATTGCATTATTGTGGACATGCCTGTCGGAATTGTTTAATAGTATAAGCCAAAACGCTAATTTCGATGATGTCCAGCAAGCGTCGGAAATATTTAAAATCCTTGCGGCAAAAGAGAAAAATGCAATGAAAATATTAGTTTCTTTAAGATGAAATGCAGATAAGAACGCTGATTTTTACGCAAATTGATTAAGTTTGTATCATGGCGAATGCAGTTCGGATAAATAAGACTCAACGACGGAAGATGAATGTCTTCGTGCGTTGTGTTGGAATTTCGTTATTAGCTTGGTTATTGTTTTCGATCTCCAACCAATATACGGTGTCCGTCAAGGCAGCAATTGAATATGTCAATCTTCCCGAGAAGCGGGCATTTCACCCGCAGCAGTCTGATACGGTAAAGGTGAAGCTCGAAATGACGGGGTGGCAATTCTTATTTTCAAAAGCCGCTCTGGAAACGCCGAAAGTACAGGTGGACCTGAGCTCTTTAAAAACCAAAGACTGGATTGTCTTTTCCAATCAATTGGGCTTTATCAACCGGCAGTTTCCGCATGAACAGCGCGTAGTTGCTGTCAGTCCAGACACCTTGTTTTTTGACTTTTCCAAACAGACCCAACGTAAGGTTCCTGTCAAACCGCTGGCCAATATTGGCTTTAAGCGTGGTTATGGTGTTATCGCGGATACCAAAGTTACACCAGCTTATGTGACGATTACCGGTCCCTATGAGGATGTTTCGGCGATTGAATACTGGGAGACTGATACCGTTAGGGGAAAAGAAGTGGAAACCGACGTCCGGACCGTAGCAAATCTTGCCCGCAACCAAAAAGCAAATATTAATGTTTATCCCACATCTGTCGAAGTATTGATGCCGGTAGGCGAACTAACGGAAAAAGTGATTGAATTACCAGTAAAGGTTGAAAATGGTCAGCGCTATAGTTCTGTGAGGCTCAGTCCCGGCAAAGTTGTCGTGACGGTGTTAATGTCCGTAAAAGATTATAATAACTATACCTCGCGGGATTTTGAAGCTGTGGTGGATTTGTCCGATTGGGAGAAAAATGAGGTGCAATACCTGCCCATTTTGCTGACTAAGGTACCCGATTATTGTAAGGTAATCAGCATTGTGCCGCAGAACGTGGACTTTTTTGTACGTAAATAACGATTTTTTTAATGAAGATTGGAATAACAGGCGGAATAGGATCCGGTAAAACATTTATCTGTCAGCTTTTTAAAGCTTTGGCAGTACCTGTTTACAATGCCGATGATGAAGCCAAAAAATTGATGAATACGGATTTGCGGATCAGGGAAAGTTTGATAGCTGCTTTCGGTGAAGCAACCTATAAGGATGGTATGCTGGACCGCGCTTTTTTGGCGCAGCAGATATTTTCCGATAAAGAAAAACTCGAGCTTGTGAATGGTATCGTGCACCCCATTGTCATTCAGGCAGCCAAAGACTGGGCCGAGCAACAAAAGGCACGTTATTCGCTCAAAGAAGCGGCTCTCCTTTTTGAAAGTGGTTCCTATAAAGATCTTGATTATACGATATTGGTCACCGCTCCTTTATCCGTACGCATTCAACGGGTGATGGAACGTGATGGGGTAACCGAAGAGCAGGTCATGGAACGTATCAGTAAGCAGCTAACGGATGAAGAAAAAATAAAAATGGCCGATTTCATCATCATCAATGATGGAATCACTCCGTTATTGCCGCAGGTGTGGACTTTACACCAAAAATTTCTAAAATAAAACTATGTCAATCATATTAGCTGACTTCCTGGTCAGAAAACCAGCGGGTTATTATTGCCGTTATGGTGATTTTTTTATTGATGCCAGTAACCCAGTGGCACATAATATTGTATCACATGCCCACGGTGACCATGCCAGCTCGGGGCATGATTACGTGTATGCTACGCAGGCAACTTCACTGTTTATGACGTATCGTTATAAACAAAACCGCAAAGATTCGTATCAGGTAAAGCTGTTCAACAGCCCCTTTAAAATAGGTGCTGTCGAAATCACATTTTTGCCGGCAGGCCATATTCTTGGTTCTGCACAGATTCTAATGGAATACCGGGGGGTACGATACTTGTATACTGGCGACTACAAATTGCAGCCCGACGATACATGTGAACCAATCGAAATGCAGCAGGCCGATGTACTCATTACCGAAAGTACATTTGCAAATCCTGAAATAATCCACCCTGATCCTGCCGCGGAGATAAAAAAACTTGATGGACATGCGAGCAATATCCTGTTGGGTACGTATGTGCTAGGGAAGGCACAGCGGATCACCGATTTGATCAACAGGTATTGTCCAGATAGGAAAGTGCTCGTACATAGCGGTATACTGCCGTACCATCGACTTTACGATCAGCACGGGCTAAAGAAATTGTCCTACGAGCCCTACAACAGAAAAGAAATGAAACAGGGCGAACAGAATAAAGTCTATCTAGTACCACCAATGACCTTTAACAGCTATTTCAGGGCAACTAAAGTATTGCGTGCATTTGCCTCCGGCTGGAAACGTCTGCAGGCACAGAATGATATCGAATTGTATATTTCAGATCATGTGGACTGGAATGATATCCTTCAATATATCAAAATGGTAAATCCCAAAGAGGTTTGGACGCTGCATGGCGACGGAACTATTTTGAAAAGCTATTTTAAGGAGAAATTGATCGTTCGCGACGTACTTTTCGAATAAATATCAACTAGACTATCTCCAAAACCATGCTTCATGAAAGCTATGCATCGATGAATGGAACTAGGTCTCTTAGACAAATATCTACAGTTAGGTATTCAGACTGATCTTGGATACTCCGCTGGTAAACACAGCGGAGTATGCTATTTCATATTGACAATTTTGTCTACAATATAGACTGTATTTCCCCGCCAGGGGAGCACTCCATGATATTCTTTGTAACGGAGATCGAAATATTTTCCGCTGTTGAGCTCCAATTGCCGGAATATGGAATCATCTTCAATCGAAAACTCAAATTGATTGCTGGCTATGCCACCTGTTTTGATACTTCCAAATCCTTCTTGGATGAGTTTGCCTTCGTAGGTCTTAAAAATATTGCCCTTTTTTACAGCATAATTGAGATAGCCGGACTTTACACCTTCACCGAATACATAATAATACTTCCAGTAGCCATAGGAGCCACCTCCGACAAGCAGAAAAAGTATCAGGAAGAGTAAAAACTTTTTAAACCCCGATCTTTTCTTTTTTTGTTCTGGCAAATTTTCCATAATGCATGAATATTAAGTCTTTGTATTATTGTTCATGAGACTAACAGGGGCTCGACATGATTGTTTGCTCCGTCTATAGTTTCACCTAAAGATAAAAAATTAACAGCATAAACACGAATGGATTATCATTCGAATTTATACTTGTTTTTCGGAAGATCTGTTGCTAATTCTATTAGTTATTTTGTGGTTTTTGTATGCTATAATGCTAATTTTTGTAAATTTGAATAATGGATGCGGAACAGGTACATCGCAAGATAATTCATTTGGATATGGATGCATTCTATGCATCAGTAGATCAGCGTGATTTTCCCGAATATCGGGGGAAGGCAATTGCCGTAGGTGGTTCACCGGATGGGAGGGGAGTGGTTGCAACGGCCAGTTACGAAGCGCGAAAATTTGGCGTTAAGTCTGCTATGAGCTCGCGAAAGGCTCTTCAGTTGTGTCCCCATATTATTTTTACCTATCCGCGTTTCGATGTTTATCGGCAGGTTTCGTATCAAATTCGGGAGATTTTTCTTCGTTATACCGACTTAATTGAACCGCTCTCGCTCGATGAAGCTTATCTGGATGTAACCGTAGATAAACAGGGGATTGGTTCGGCTATTGATATAGCCAAAGCCATTAAAGAGGCTATCAAAGAGGAATTGAATCTGACCGTCTCTGCTGGTGTTTCCGTCAATAAATTTGTTGCAAAGATTGCTTCGGACATGGACAAACCTGATGGCCTAACGTTTATAGGTCCCTCTAAAATCGTCAAGTTTATGGAGTCATTGCCCGTGGACAAATTTTTTGGGGTAGGTAAGGTGACGGCAAAAAAAATGCATGAACTTGGGCTATTTACGGGGCTTGATTTAAAAAAACAGCGTGAAGAGGACCTCGTGCGCTGGTTTGGAAAGACCGGGCATTTTTTTTACCGTATTGTACGCGGAATTGACGAGCGCCCTGTTGTTCCTAATCGCAGCAGTAAATCGGTTGGTATTGAGGATACTTTTGGCGAGGATGTAGAAGTTTTTGAAGAATTAAATACCATTTTACAGCGGCTTTGCGCACAGTTGTGGACACGCATCGGGAAGAAGGAAATTTCCGGAAGGACCTTGACATTAAAAATTAAATATGCCGATTTTGTTCAGCTGACACGGAGCATGACCATAGAAAGTAGCTTTGACTCGGAAGACAAAATTTATGCGGCAGCCCATAATTTGTTGAGCAAGGTGGAGCTAGTGAACAAAGTGAGATTGCTGGGAGTTTCGGTATCAAATTTTGTGGAAGAAGCTGATTTTCCAAAGGAAGGCATACAGCTTGCACTTTTTGAGCATCGTCCTTAACAAGAGATCTCCGGTTTAATCAAATCCTTGCTAAGCCGGAAGGTATGTGAGCTCTGAGTTAAGCTTGTTACAGGCAACATCGTAGTTATTTGCCACAATTCTTTATCTTAGCCAAAATAATTAATAAACATATCCAAAAATTAATGAATACGGTATCAAGAGTACTCTTAGGTGCGTCTATCGTTTTTTTTGTGCATGACTTTGCTTTCGCACAGAAAAAGTTGGATTTTGCACAGTCATGGGGGCAAAAGCAATCTTTGACGGTTCGTACTAATCAGTATCCTGGATGGGCAGATGGGACAGCTTACCTGGAGAATGATGTGAACGATGGTCGTTTGTATCAAGTCAATATTAAATCAGGCAACAGAAGTGTTTATACGGTTCCTGCCAAAGAAGGAACAGTTGTCTATGTAGAAAATAACGATATCTTCCTAAAAAGCAGTGATGGCGTAGCGAAAAAGCTTACCAACTCGCCTGATGTTGCCGAACAGAATCCCACCTTATCTCCCGACGGTAAATACGTTGCTTTTACTCGTAAAAGTAACCTATACAGTGTCGATGTGACTTCGGGAAAGGAAATGCAGTATACAAACGATGGTACTGATGTGATTTACAATGGCTGGTCATCCTGGGTATATTACGAGGAGATTCTTGGCCGCCCGACAAAATACAAAGCTTTTTGGTGGTCTCCGGACAGTCGTAAAATTGCATTTATGCGTTTCGATGATACAAAGGTCCCCATGTTTCCGATTTATTCGTCCAAAGGCCAACACGGCTATTTGGAAGAAACAAGATATCCTAAAGCGGGTGATCCTAATCCAGAAGTTAAAGTCGGTATAGTTCATCTCGATGGAGGAAACGTTGTCTGGGCTGATTTCAATGAAAAAGACGATCAGTATTTTGGTCAACCCTATTGGGCTTTTGATAGCAAAAATGTGATGGTGCAGTGGATGAACCGGGATCAGAATAATTTGAAGTTCTATCAAGTGGACCCAAATTCTGGTTCGAAAAAGGAGATTTACGATGAGCGTCAAGCTTCATGGATCAATTTAGATCACGATGAGCGTATTACGTACCTTGCGGACAACAAATATTACATTTTAAAATCGGATAAAACCGGCTGGGCTCATTATTACCTGTATAAATTGGACGGGGTGTTAGTGAACCCCATCACTTCCGGTGAATGGCAGGTGACCGAATTGAAACGGATCGACGAAAAAAATAAGGTGATCTATTTTACTGCACGTAAAGAGAACTCGGCACGTTTTGATCTATACCGTGTCGATTATTCCGGTAAAAATATGAAACGGCTGACTTTTGGCGATTACTCGCATGATGTCAATGTATCGCCCGATGGCAAGTATTTTATTACTAAATACTCTAATGTGAGTACACCGGACCGATATGCATTGCTGGATAATCAGGGTAAAGTTGTGCGCCAGTTAGCCGACAGTAAAGCGGCTGATTTTGCTTCCTATACGTATGGCAAGACGGAATACTTACATATCAAATCCGATGACGGGCTGTTCGATCTTCCATTGACAATAACCTATCCGACGGATTTTGATAAATCGAAAGTTTACCCGGTGATCTTTAGCATTTACGGTGGACCTGACGCTGGGACGGTAAAAGATACCTGGAAAGGAACGGGTAACCAGTATTGGGCCAATGAAGGAATTATTCAGGTGTCCGCAGACCACCGCGCTTCGGGACATTTCGGTAAACAGGGCGTTGCCTATATGCACCGCAATCTTGGTCACTGGGAGATTATTGATTATTCCACCATTGTCAAGTGGTTAAAATCACAACCTTGGGTTGCAAAAAATAAAGTACTTATTACAGGGCATAGCTATGGAGGCTATATGACTTGTCTGGCGATGACAAAGGCTGCTGATGTATTTGATTTTGGTATTGCCGGTGCTCCGGTAACTTCCTGGGACTTGTACGACAGCCATTATACCGAAAGATGGATGGATACACCGCAGGATAATCCAGCTGGTTATAAAGCCGGTTCTGTGTTAACGTATGTGAATAATTATAAGGGTGTATTGCGCATCATGCATGGCGATATGGACGATAACGTACATTTACAGAATACAACCCAACTGGTTGATAAATTGACGGATAGAAGTGTTCCTTTTGAACTGATGATCTATCCTGGCAGCCGCCATGGATTTGAGCGTTCGAAAAGTAAATACGATTCCAATGAACGTGCACGATTCTACTACCAATACTTATTGGAGAAACCACTTCCTAAAGAATTTAAATAAGCGTAATTAAGGTCAAAATAGAGAATCCCTTATCCACTTGGATAGGGGATTTTTATTTTTTGGCCTGTTTTCATTTATTCCTGGTAAAAGATTTTCTCTGACCTTCTTTTTTATGTTAAATATGACAAAAAAAGTGATTTTTATGGGCGTGTAAATTGTTGAAAATTAAAAAATATGGCATCTTTGTAGAAGTTTATTCAAAGAAAAA
This sequence comes from Sphingobacterium sp., assembly GCA_022712315.1. Taxonomy (GTDB): domain Bacteria; phylum Bacteroidota; class Bacteroidia; order Sphingobacteriales; family Sphingobacteriaceae; genus Sphingobacterium. Next base: position 35,301 of record JALAGS010000238.1, read on the forward strand.
ATGATTCAATTCCTAAAGGAAAGTACGTTTGCCGTTAATGAGGTTTTTAATAAGTCATTGGAGTTGCTGAAAAGGCATTATTTTTCCGTGGCCGGACTTTGTTTTTTGCTGTTTGTGACCTCTGGTCTTTCTAATTATCTCGCAACCACGATTAGTGATTTCAACGTAGTGTTGAGTAGTTTTATGGCGTTTTTTTTCATGGTGATGTATTTCGGATTGAACATGACTTTATTTAAGTATATTTTAAGTCTGATTGATGGAAATCATGATAAGAAACTCATCCAATGTATCCCCAGTTCAAAAGAACTTGCATACTTTTTTGGTGCCATGTTAAGTATTATGGTGCTTTCCATAGCACTTCTGATGATTTTAGGGGCTGTTTCTTTACCCTTCCTTTATCTATTTGAAAATGGTGATAATCGTGTGGAGTTAATGGGCAAGTTTACGATGTTCGTTGTCTTTATAGCGGCTATATTGACATTTATTCTGATTATTAGGGTGGCATTTTATCCCTTTTTCATTATCGATAAACACGCGGGAACGTTTAAATCTCTACGTTTCAGTTTTGCACTGACAAAAGGCAATGTATTTAAACTGTTATTGATTTTAGCTGTATTTGCTTTTTTTCAGTTACTGCAGATGTATTTTAATTATTTAGAATATTACATAATTTTTATTATTTTGAACCTCGTGAGCTCTTTTTTGGTGGTACCTCTGGCTTGTATCGTTGTTTCGGTCGCTTATCGTTCAATGATGGCGGATTACCATGGTGGAGAGGACCCCAAGATTTTAAATAATATATTTTAATTAATAGAAAAGGTTTTGAGTAAAAAAGGAATTGCCATTTTAGGGGCAACGGGAAGTATAGGCACACAAGCCTTGGATGTGATAAGAGCCTTTCCTAATAAATTTGAGGCGATCGTTCTGACCTGTGGTAGCAATGCAGCATTATTGATTAAACAGGCGCTGGAGTTTAGGCCAAAGGCGGTTGTCGTTACAGATTCTTTTCAATATAGCCATGTACAGGATGCGTTGCAAGGGCAGGGGATCACCGTTCTTTTTGGTGAAGCCGGACTGATCGAAGTGGTGCAGTACGAGGAAGTTGATATGGTGTTGAATGCCATTGTTGGATCGGCTGGACTGAAACCTACTGTTAAAGCTATTCAATCCAAAAAAGATATTGCCCTGGCCAATAAAGAAACGCTGGTTGTGGCCGGTGAACTGATTATGGCCTTGGTGAAAGAATATGGTGTGCGTATGCTTCCTGTGGATTCGGAGCATTCTGCGATTTTTCAGTGTTTGGCCGGAGAAGAGCATAATCCGATCGAGAAAATTTACGTCACGGCTTCAGGAGGCCCCTTTCGTGGCAAAAAGAGGGCTGATCTGCTGCAGGTCACCAAAGCTGAAGCTTTAAAACATCCAAATTGGTCGATGGGTGCCAAAATTACGATTGATTCGGCATCCCTGATGAACAAAGGACTCGAAGTTATTGAAGCAAAATGGCTTTTCAATCTATCTATAAATCAGGTCGACGTCATCGTCCATCCGCAATCGATCGTTCATTCTTTGGTTCAGTTTCAGGATGGTTCCATGAAAGCACAAATGGGGGTACCCGATATGAAATTGCCGATCCAGTACGCTTTGACGTACCCAGCACGTTTTGAAAATAGTTTTGAACGTTTCAATTTCATGGATTATCCAACACTGAGCTTTGAGAAAGCAGACATGGAAACGTTCCGGAATTTGGCCCTTGCTTATGAGAGCCTACGCGTCGGGGGAAATAGAAGCTGTGTGCTGAATGCTGCAAATGAAGTTGTTGTGGAGGCCTTTCTGAAAGATCAGGTTGGTTTTTTGCAGATGAGTGATATCATTGAACAGACATTGGATCAAGTAGAATTTATTGCGGCACCGACATTGGATGATTATCTGGAGACGGATCGTATCGCAAGAGTAATAACAAAGGAAATAATCAAAGATTAAATTTTAAAAAGCATACATGGGTGTTTTAATTATGGTCGGACAAGTGATTTTAGGCTTGTCAATTTTAATTGTTCTACATGAGTTAGGACATTTCTTAGCAGCACGTGCATTTGGGATCAAAGTAGAAAAGTTTTATCTGTTCTTTGATGCATGGGGAGTGAAATTATTTAAATTCAATTATAAGGGATGTGAATATGGCATTGGCTGGTTGCCTTTGGGTGGCTATGTGAAGATTGCAGGTATGATCGATGAATCGATGGATACCGAGCAGCTGAAGGGTGAGCCACAGCCATGGGAATTCAGATCAAAACCAGCTTGGCAGCGTTTAATCGTGATGTTGGGTGGTATTATCGTCAATATTGTCGTTGGTGTTGTTGTCTTTTGGATGCTAACCTTTAAAATGGGCAATACTGACATCAAAATGGATCAAATGGTCAATGGTATTGTTCCGGGATCCATTGGGGAGTCCATTGGCTTGAAAGCTGGAGATAAAGTAATTTCAATTGATGGTCACCGTGTCGAAAATTATTCGGAGTTGATCAGTTCTAAAGTATTGATGGGGGGAGTGACCCTTGCTGTTGAACGGGATGGCGCTACAACAGATATCAAAGTTCCTGCGGATTTATTGAATACGCTCTCAGACAAAAAAGGTGAGAAGTTTATCGAACCACGTGTGAAAACAACAAGTATTGCTGAAGTAGCGCCTGGATCTGTGGCAAGTAAAATGGGTTTTACGAAAGGAGATAGCATTATTGCTGTCAATGACGTACAAGTGCCTTTCTTCGATCAATTTAGAGCACAGATAAAAGCAAATGTCAATAAAACGGTTGCGATTAAGGTGTGGCGTAAAGGAGCTGAGGTTTCGTTGCAAGGGAACGTTCCTGCAGATGCGATGTTGGGAATAGGCATTAATCGTGATTATTCCATCAAATCGTTTACAACGCAATATACGTTGATGGAGGCATTTCCAATTGGTGCAAAGAAAGCATTTACGGTGATCACCGATAACGCAAAAGGATTTGGCAAAATCTTCAAAGGTGAAGTTCGTGCTGATAAAGCATTATCAGGTCCTATTGGTATCGCTACTTTATTTGGTACGGAAGTCGACTGGATTCGTTTTTGGTCTTTGGTAGGGATGCTGTCCATGGCATTGGCGTTTATGAACCTATTGCCTATTCCTGCTTTGGATGGCGGTCACGTATTGTTCTTATTGGTTGAAATGATTCAGGGTAAACCATTGAGCGAGAAATTCCTGGAAAAAGCACAAATGGTCGGTTTCTTTATCCTTTTGGCTTTAATGGTCTTTATATTCGGAAACGATATTTTTAAGCTATTTAAATAAATTTAATTGGTCGGCCCACAATGGCTGATGGCATAAATACCATAAAAAAGGGAACTTAAGTTCCCTTTTTTATGGTATTTATGCGTTAGCAGGGACAGGCTTTACGTTCGGTTTGTAACATTCATATATCCTATAGACTTTCATTTGCTTTCATTGCGCCTATTCAAAATAGAAGACGAAGGTTTTTCCAACAATAAATTGCTTTTTTATATTGCATTTAAAAAACAATTTATCTAAGTTTGACCATGGATGGAAGAAATAGAGCAGATGTAAAGCCAGGTATGTTGGTGAATATAATCTTAAAGAAGGACCAGCGTACAGGGAACCTAACAGAAGGCATTGTGAAGGACCTGCTGACATCATCCTCCTATCATTCAAGGGGGATTAAAGTCAGATTGACGGACGGCCAAATTGGAAGAGTGGCTGAAATTATTGAAGATGATTTTTAGAAGATATTCTACCGGTCTTCATTTCTCTTTATCTAATCTTTTTTAGCGGAGTTGACGCGAAAAGGTTTGCTACCTATGATGTTCTTAATGTATAAATCAAACTAAAAGTTTGTTGGATTGTTAATAGGGAACATTTTGAAATAAAATTTGTATAATAACATAATTATTGCTAACT
>JALAGS010000239.1 GCA_022712315.1 Sphingobacterium sp.
ACCTAACATTTTAAAACTTTCACTTTTTAAACAGAAAATTTAGAAAATGATACATTTTTGATGGTCCCCGTTTTAGTGTAAATAATACACTAACAAAGACTGTGTTACCCTAAAAAAACTAAATGATGTATATTCGGATACTTAAGGGGGAAAAATCATGGGAAAATATTTCATTTATGGTGGCATATTGATCCTGCTTCTTTTTTGTGGATGTCAACCAATGGTCCAGAAGAAAAAGCGGATTATTGCTTTTTCGCAGTGTATCGGAAATGATGCCTGGCGACAAACCATGCTGGAAGAAATGAAAAGGGAACTTTCCTTCAACCCTGATATTGAATTTCTTTATCGCGATGCCCATGGCGACAATCATGTCCAGATTAATCAAATTCGTGAATTAGTCAGACAGGATATCGATCTCCTAATTGTTTCCCCCAATGAAGCCGAGCCACTTACCCCTATAGTAGATTCGGTATTCCAACGCAATATACCCGTCGTAGTAACAGACCGTAAGACATCTTCTGGCCAATATAATGCCTATGTGGGTGCAGACAATCTTGCTATCGGAAAACTGGCCGGCCAATATAGCCGCACCATTTTACAAGGCAAGGGTTCGATCGGATTGGTCACGGGGCTATCTGGCACATCCGCCTCAATTGAACGTGAGAAAGGCTTTATGCAGCAAATTGGAGATGGAGCTGAAATTCGAGTGAGTGGAATCATTCACGGTGGATGGGAAAAAAACAAAGCTTATCTAGAAATGCGTAAGTCTATTGACCGAATGATCCAGAGCGATATCATCTTTACGTTCAATGATCAAATGGCCATGGGGGTAAAAAAAGCCTTGGACGAAGCGCAGATCAAAAAAGACATTAAGATAATTGGCGTTGATGCGCTTCCGGGAGCTGGGAATGGTCTTGAACAGATTATACAGGGCAAGATGTTTGCTTCCATACTTTATCCCACCGGTGGAACCGAAGCCATTCGAACAGCACTGGCAATCATTAACCACCAAAACTACCGCCGAGAAAACATACTTGCCACATCTGTCATTGATAGAACCAACGCTGAGCTACTGGCCCTCCAATCGGATAAGATAAAACAGCAGCAGCTTGATATCGACAAAAGACAGGAATTCATTACCGAACAAAATAAGATTTATCACAATCAAAAGTCCGTACTCAATGTATTAGTTGTCAGCCTGGTCCTTGCAGTTGTCTTTGGAGGGATTTCCATTATTGTGATCAGAAGCAACTGGGAGAAAAATAAACACCTGGAAATCCAAAATAGTGAAATCCTTGCACAGCAAAAACAGATTGTCGAGATGAACAGTCAGATTCAGCAAGCAGCAGAAATCAAGAATAATTTCTTCACCAACATCTCACACGAATTTAAAACCCCACTGACCCTTATTATAGCACCTATTGAAGACCTTGAATTACGAAAAGATCTGACAGAAGAGATCAGGGAACAGTTGTCACGCATCAAACGGAATGCAAAAAAACTACAACGTTTGGTCAGCGATCTTATTGATATTCATCGAATTAGTAAATCAAAAATTAAGCTGCATGCGACCCTTGTTCACATTGACCCTTTTATTCAGCAGATAATAGCTGGTTTCAAGCCTCTATTTAAGAAAAACAGGATCTCTATCAGTTATGTCAACAAAACAAGCTTGAAAGAAGTTTGGATAGACGAATACCTGATGGAACAGGTCCTATCCAACTTATTGTCCAATGCGATCAAACATACGGCAGCAAGCGGCAGAATTGAAATTATTCTGGAAGAAAATAATTTCAAGGACTATTTTTACCTACGCGTATTGGATAATGGACTGGGAATTGCTCCAGCTGATATTGAGCATATTTTTGATCCCTTTTATCAAGGAGCCAGCAGTCGAAATGGCTCGGGTATCGGCCTCGCATACAGCAAACAGATCGTCGAACTGCATCATGGCCAGATCACCGTGAGCAGCAAGCCCGGCCATGGATCGATCTTCACCCTTCGCATGCCCATTGGTAATAGCCATTACGAACCTGGGGAATTATCTGATTTCGACAGCCGGGAAAAACCGCTCCTTCAGCAACAAGATGTATTGGATACAACACGAAAAGTGGTGGACAACAGTCTCTCTTTTCGATCCAACAAATCGAAGAGTATTATGGTCGTCGAAGATAATGATGAAATCAGGGACTATCTTCGTTCGCTACTGGAACAGGATTACAACCTATTTTTGGCAAAAGATGCCCAGCAAGCCAATAGCATGATGAAGGCACATTTTCCGGACCTCGTGATCACCGATATTATGCTTCCTGATGGAAGCGGGCTGGATATTTTAAAAGATATCAAAGCATTTTATCAGACCGCACATATTCCCGTCATCTTACTGAGTGCGCTCGCCAATGAAGAGACCATGCTCGAGGGGAGCAGATTAATGGCTGATGACTATATTACCAAACCATTCAATGCCGAATTGCTGCGGATACGTATTTCAAATATCCTTCAGTCGCGCCATCAGCTTAAAGAAAAATACAGTAGCAATGTTGAACAGTTTGAAAGCGCTCAAGCTGAACAATTCAATGATAGTGACAGAAGATTCCTGAACAATTTCTCTGCCATTGTAGAATCCAAGCTATCAGACCAGCGATTGAGCGTCGACGGTATTGCCAGCGAGCTCCATCTCTCACGTGTTCAGCTCTATCGTAAGGTGAAACAGCTGCTCGACTGCAGCGTCAATGAATATATTGTCGAACGAAGATTAAAGAAAGCCAAAAGCCTGATGGCTGAAGGTTTAACCATCAACGAAATATTTAGCAGTGTAGGCTTTTCATCCGCATCCTATTTCGCTTCGGCCTTTAAAAAGAAATACGGGCACTCGCCAAGCGCTTATAAAAAAGAACTTGACAAAAAATAGGCAATCAGCGAGGATCTTTTAAAACTGTCCTTTCCGTTTAAACAGATAAAAACTGATCAACATACATACGACTACCATCAACATATTGCAGTAATCGAGCCGTGCAAATACGTCATTTTCAGACATGATATTCATGACCGCATTATAGGCTCCCGTATAGGGTATAAAATCCGAAAAACTTTTTTGTGCTATCAGCACTGAAAACACCAACATAAACATCCCTACCCCGATAGGGTAAATAAAACTTCGAAATAACAAACTCAAAGCCAGCTGGATCATCGCAATAGCTGATAAAGTGATAAAAAGCTTCAAAAATGTATAAAAAATCACCTGCCTGTAGTCATAATTCTGGAAACCAAGTACAGGATAAATCAGACTTAGCAAATAGCCACTGATCAAAAATGCAGCGTAAGCAAAGAGTATTGAAAAAAGTAATGTCAGTAGAATGAAGACCGCTTTGGAAAAGAAAATATTCGATTTGCTGATGGGCAAAGTAAAGAGTATTTTATAATTGTTATTCTTATATTCCACATCACAGCAAGCATATACAAATAGCGCTACAAGAATGGGATAGAGTAAATAAAAAAATTGAAATACATATCGCCCCAATAAAACTTTCCAGGGATTTGGGATGGCGCTTGCACCACCCGAATTGACAATATCATAGATAATATAAGCGCCAATCGCAAAAATGAGCAACATAGGTGCGATCAGAACTCCAAAAATTTCCCTGTTACGAATAAGTTTGTACTTTTCAGACAAAAAAGCAGTATAAAATGTGTTAGCCATTTGCACGAGCGATTAAGTTTATAAAAATCTGTTCCAGATCTGCGCTCCGGGATTCCAGTCCATAGATATCAATCTGCTGTTCAACCAAAGATTTGATCATAAAACCGAAGCGTTGGTCATCGCCGATAGTGACGACAATATTTTCGCCATCGATCTTAACAGTAGAAAAGCCTCCCTTTTGCAAAACTGAAACTGTTGCGGCAGGATCAGATGTCCGAAGGAACACTTCCCGATTAACCTGTCCCAGAAGTTCATCTTTAGTTCCCTGGAAAATCATTTTTCCACCTTCTATAATGCCAATATGCGTTGCTATTTTTTCAAGCTCACTCAAAATATGGCTCGAAAGAAAGATGGTCTTTCCCTGTTCATTGAGGTGACAGAACAACTTACGCATTTCCGCAATACCCTGTGGATCGAGACCATTTAATGGTTCATCCAAAATGAGTAATTGCGGATCATGGAATATAGCCATTGCAATACCCAAGCGTTGTTTCATCCCCATGGACAAAGCACTTGCTCTTTTCTTTTTCTCTCGATGAAGATCAACCATCTCCAGCACTTCATCAATGCGTTTATTTCCTTTGTTATGGACGATATCCAAGTACTTTAAATTTTCAAAAACAGTCAGTTTTGTATAATAACAAGGCGATTCGATCAGGTTTCCAACATTCGCATAGATACGTGTGCGATTGGCCTTAAGACTATTTCCTTGGATAAAAATCGCATCTGTCTGGTCCTCCAACAGGCCCAAAAGTAGTTTGATCGTTGTCGATTTTCCAGCCCCATTTCGCCCAAGATAGCCATAAATACCTTTGTCCGGGACCTGCAGACTGATGTTATCCAAGATTGTTTTCGTGCCTATTTTAAAGCTAAGTTGTTTTGTGCGGATACTTTCCATTCCTGTTAGCGGTAAATTGGATCTTTATTAATATCGATATAGAAAATGCCGTCGATAAATTCGTGCCATTTTCTATTTTCATCAATTCCCTGATTGATGACTGAACTAAAATTCTGTTTGAAAATACTATTGTCGGGCAATTCGCGAAGATCCAAAAAGAGATAAGGCGATTTAACGGCGTGAAATACATTTTCTACGGCCAGTTTCCCCACGCGATCGACAATGCGACCAGTTTTATTATATCGTCCATAGGAAGTAAAATCTAGGCTGTAAGCTTGATTCCCATATCTCCTTTTTATATAAGCACCGAGAGGAAGATATTCCTTGTTGTATGGAGCAGAAAAGGTATGGACATTGGCACACCAGACGATAATCTTTTTACCTGCATAGACGGAATCGATTTGATAGATTAGATTTTCTGCCATCAGGGAATCCCTAAAATGCATGCTCTGCATCGACCCAGTTTTATAGCGCCAGGACTTATCAAAGTTATTTTTCATGTCTGACAGGTATCGGCTATAGATCAGCTGTTCCGCGTCTGGTTTAGGTCCCCGGATCATACGGCTCAACCCGTCCAACTCTGCTAAAAATTGTTTCTTTTGGTTCGCATCGAGCTGCTTGCTGGCAAAACGTTCGTAAATTAGATACCCCAGCTTATTGCTATTTTTTCTCAATAATGGATACCTAGTGGAATCGATCCCATTTTTAAGTAAGAAATCTTCCAATAATTTGGCTCGTTTATCGGCTAATTCCCTGCCTGAAAACTGGATATCAAATCCACCGAGGCTAATCGGATTTTCTGTTGATTTTGTGTTTTTATAATAGGTTAATAGGGATTGACTTGCCTCGTTTTGCCACCAGAAATCAAACAGACCAATGCCCCCGATAGTTTTTGCTAGGGACTTATTCGTTAGCGTATCCATCTGCGCATTCATCATCCACATATCGTACTGACCTGCCTCATATAAGACAACTTCATAATTTAGATGTTCATGAAGATAGCGGATGAGCCTTGCTTTTGCTTTAAAGGTTTCGCCATCATTATGCAGCATTTCTCCCAGCATAAGGATTCTATTATTTCTTAGCATGGAGTCAAAAAAACTTAAATCTGAAAAATTACTGTCAGTCATTAAGATACTTTTGATGTCTTTTTTATGGCGATTTACTTCGGTTAAAAATGCCGCACGGTTTATTAAGGGCATATCCTGGTAGACAAGCTTATTAAACGATAGAATAAGGAAAATCGTTACTGCAAGTGCACATAAAACACTTTTCATGCATCTAAGTTTATAGGGTTTGTAATGATCTATCTAATCAATAAGCACTAAAATAGAGCTTATTTTAATATAAGATGATTATTTTTTTCTTTTCCATAAAAGATTACACAAAAAAACAAGAATATCTTGCTGCAATAAAAAAAAGCGGCTAAGTGATTCATTCACTTAACCGCTTTTTATTGCTTGCATGTAAGGGAGCTTAGTACCCAGTATTTTGTTTCAATGTGCCTTTACTATTATCAATTACAGCTTGCGGGATTGGCCACAATTCATTTTTTCCAGCTTTAAATGTTCTATTTTCTGAGAAAAAACGATCTGTTAAGGAAGTATAGGTAACCTTGCCCGTTTTAGGATCAACTGTACCTTTTGACAGTGCACCGTTTACGGGACCATTCATCACATCTTTGGCTATTCCCCAACGAATAATATCGAAGCGACGACGCCCTTCTCCGGCCAATTCAACACGCAGCTCACGACGCACCAATTCGCGTAATTTGTTCTGACCACTATAAACTGCTTTATCTACTTTTGGCATTTTCGCACGTAGACGAACCAGATCGATATTACCATACACCGTATTGTCAATAATCCCCAATTCAATCTTTGCTTCCGCATTTAACAAAAGCATTTCAGCATAACGCATCACAATAATATTGGTACCGACGTTCCAAATGTTCGCATAACTGCTTGGGTTTTGGATATATTTTTTATAGTTGTATGCGGTACTAGATGCATTATCAGGACCAGAAGGATAGTCTTCCGATTTTGGATTTAATGGATCAAAATATTTACCGTTATAAAGCGCTCCAGGGTAAACAATAGTTGCAGCCAAGCGCGGATCTCTTTTTTCATACGGATTTGCTGGATCATATGATTTCGACTCGCTAATAGTCTGTCCATCGGCAGTTTCGTAAGCATCCACCAAACTTTGTGTTGGTACAATAGATCCCCACCCCCCCATTGAATTGGGTAACATAATCCCAAGTGACGTATATCCTTGAATATTTACCAAATATTCAATATTCATCATGACTTCACTATTATTTTCATTTGCTTCTTCAAATAGGGTAGCGTAATCATCAAACAATTTATAATTAGCAGAAGAAATGATCTCCTGTGTTGTATTGATGACATCCTGATATTTCTTTTCAAAAGCATAACAACGCGCCAATAAACCAAGCGCTGCACCTTTGGACATGCGTCCCCCTCCTTTGGCATAAGACAGATCCGCAGCTGCTTCTTTCAATTCTTTTTCTACAAATTCCAATACTTCTTTTTGCGTATTTGCGGGTACAAATGAATTCTCTGTAGTCAAAGTTTTGGTAACGATTGGTACGCCACCAAATAGGGTTGCCATATCGAAATACTTGTAAGCTCTTATCACGCGGACCTCAGCAATCAACCGTTTTTTCTTGTCCGCATTAACAGGTGATTTTTCAATATTTTCCAAAATATAATTGGCACGACGGATATGCTCGTACGTATATCTTGACTCTGCGTTTCCAGAATTTGTCGGTGTTGCCGTTCCATTACCTAAAGCCTGGAAACCTTCCCATGGAAAATCACTATTCGAGTTATCTGACGTACAATCCATGTAAAAGATCTGTGTACCATCCTCCCAAGCCGACCCTTCGGCTAATTTACCGTCACTTCCGCGCGTGCCGCTATAGAGACCTGTTACAGCAAAGTCAGTTTCAGCTTCTGTTTTCCAAAAATTATCTGCATTGTAAGCATCCAAAGGTTCCTGATCAAGCTTCTGACAGGAGAACAGTAGTGTGGCTACACTCAATGCTATCGTTATATTTCTAAGTTTCATGATTTTCAATTAAAAGTTTACGTTTAGACCAAACACATTTGTTTTTACCTGAGGATAGTAATTACCTCTTGAATCAGCTGGCGCCTCTGGATCAAATCCTTTCGCAAATCCGGTAAAAGTCAGCAAATTTTGTCCACTGTAATATACCTTGGCACCTTTTATACCGATTCTATCCGTAAACGTTTTTGGCAAGGTATAACCGAATGTAATATTCTTCAAGCGCACATAGCTTGCATTCTGGATCCAGAAGTCCGAAGGATTGCTTGAAGGGCTATTTTGTGACCAACTAGTCAGCGCCCTAGGCATAGATCCATTTGGATTGGTCTCCGCATTAAAACGATCTGCAAAAATGGTTGTCGGTTTATCCGATCCTGAAATACCACCAATGGCCTCGCCCCAAAGATAGCCTTGTACCTTAGCTGCTCCTTGGAAGAATAAGCTCAGATCAAAGTTTTTATAACTCATATTGGAAGTTAGACCAAAGATAAATTTCGGATCAGGCGAACCTAAATATACGCGGTCGTTTCCGTCGATTTTTTTATCGCCATTCTGATCTTTATAAATGATATCACCAGCACCAACAGTACCATTCACACCTTGTATACCACTATTTTTATATTCCTCATCCGAACGGTAAATTCCAGCGGTTTCGTAGCCATAAAAAGAACGAATTGGCCGTCCCTGCTCATAGATATAGAAGGTTCCGTTGACCTGTGGTTCATCGCTCGCCCATTTTCTGATCTGGTTGTTGATATAGGAGCCATTTGCGGCAATGCTGTATTTAAAATCACCGATGCTATTTTGATAATTTACCTGCAGTTCTACCCCATTATTTTGCACTTTACCCGCATTTTGGAAAGGGGCAGGAAGACCATATAAATTTGATACCGGCAGTTTCAATAAAACCCCATCGGTTTTGCGGTCAAAATATTCAAACACAAAGCCCAGATTGTTTTTGAAGTTCAGATCTAAACCAATATTAGTACTGGTTGTTGCCTCCCATCTTAACAATGGATTTGCCGATTCGACAATTGCCCCACCTGAACTAATCTCACCACCAAAGGAGTAATTATAGCCAGGAGAAATGGTAAATAAGCCCGGATAATAAGCATCTGAAGATGGATAAGAATTGTCTGAAGTTGCTGCCAGTTGCTGATTTCCTAATTTACCCCAACCACCTCTCAATTTCAATTCCGAAATCACATCCGACAAAGAAGATTCTTTAAAGAAATCTTCCTGAGAAATACGCCATCCTGCAGAAAACGATGGGAACGTACTCCAACGGTTTGCGCCTAAGAATCGGGATGTTCCATCACGTCTTACATTTGCTTCCAATAAATATTTATCTGCAAAAGCATAATTGATACGTCCAAAAAACGATCTCAAAATTAATTTTTTGGCACCCCCATCAACTTTCATTCCGTCTTTGCTACCCAAATTCAATTCTGAAAAATCATTATTTAGAAACCCTTGTGCATATGCACTCGAATAATCTGCACGGAATGTTTCATCCATAAAACCGCCTAAAACATTGATCTGGTGATTGCCAATCTTTTTGTCATAGGTCATCAAGGTTTGGAATGTCAATCGTTCAGATTGGAAGTTATAAACAGTCAAATTATTCACGCCTTGCTTAGGTCCCAAATCACCATTCGGTGCATAATATTGAATGTCTTTGACAAATTTGGAAGACATATTGTCGATAGGTTGAAATCCCACGACCTGTTTGATCTTCAATCCATCTATTATCTTAAATTCACCGGAGAAATTAACCTGTGTATGCTTATAGATCATATTATCCTTTGCCTCCTGATCCATCCAGGCAATTGGGTTACCATCGCTACCGCGACCATATACACCATTGCTATATTTGTATGGAATAAAACTAGGAATACGGTTTACCTGTCTAAAAATCTGTGCCATATCACCGGTATAAGGGTTTACCGGTTCAGTAATACGTTGGTAATTATATGCCAAGCCCAAATCAAAACGGAGTCTAGAAGATACTTTTGCACCTATATTTGTCCGTAAATTATAGCGATCCGAGCTAGCTACCTTAATAACCCCTTTTTGCCCTAGGTACCCTCCAGAAGCCATATACTGTACATCTTCCGTTCCACCTGTAACCTGCAAATTATGCGATTGCTGGAAACCTGTTCCTTTATATAACAATCCTAGCCAATCCGTATTGGGATGTCCATCTGGATCAGAACCGTTTTTAAAAAGTTCTAGGTCTTGTTCGGAGAAACGCAATGTCTTCCCCTCATTTTTAAGAGCTTCGTTTAAGATAACGGCGTGATCATAGGAATTCATATATTCTGGCAAACGTGTTGGATCCTGAATACCGGCATATCCCGTATAATTCAATTGTGGTTTGCCGCTACCACCTTTTTTCGTCGTAATCAAAATAACACCATTGGCGGCCTTCGATCCATAGATCGCTGCACTAGGTCCATCTTTCAATACGGATACACTCTCAATATCATTTGGATTGATATTATTCATTGAGCTTTCTATTCCATCTACAATAACCAACGGATTCGCATTATTGATTGTACCCAAACCGCGGATTCGAATTGTACCGTTATCCTTGCCCGGCTGTCCCGAATTTTGGGTGATCGTCACTCCGGAAAATTTTCCTTGGATAGCAGAAGACACATTTGTAACCGGGCGATCCTGTAGATCTTTTGACGTAATCGCCTGTACCGCGCCAGTTAAATTTACTTTCTTTTGTTTGGCGAAACCAACAACAACAACTTCTTCCAAAGCCTCATTGTTACTTTCCAGCTGAATTGACACTGTTGCACCCGTAACCGGTACTTCTTTGGTTTTGTAACCAACGCTACTAATAAGCAAAATATCACCAGTTTTAGCCCGGATTGCAAATGTTCCCTTTGCATCCGTAGAAGTCGAGACTGACGTACCTTTGACCGAAATTGTTGCAGCCGATACCGGACCATCTTCAGCCGTTACTTTTCCCGTAACTTGGTTTTGATCGACCAAATCTGCTGTATGCTTAAATACAACGGGCATATCCGTCGCATGCAGATTTTGCGAAGATGTGATAACAAGAGCGATAGCAAGCAGGCTTACCTTTTGGTTACTTGTAAATTTTGAAATCATAATTAAATAGTTAGTAAAATCGAGACAGTCAGTTTAGTTTAAGATTGACTAGTTCAGCCCTTTAAATTAGAGCGATATTCCAGGAGAACAAAATATGTACAGAACGAAATCGATTGCGCAAATGACGCAATCGATTGATTTTTATTTATTATAATTCACATTGTCACTTTTTTAGTATAAAAAACAATGCAACCAGTTGCATCAAGACGAAGTCGCTATTGTTATATTAAAAACAAATACTTATATGTTCCATTAATACTTTATTAATGGACTATTAATTGGGTTAATCGATATTTAGATAAATAACTTAATTATAAATCGATATGGTAGCTAAAACGCTCAAATTTCATCTTCTCGGCATCTGCTTATTTTTTTCGGTAGGTGTGCTATTCGCGCAAAAACAATACGACTCTTATAATGGCCTCGTTATGGCCGGCTATCAAGGCTGGTTCAACAGTCCTACCGATGGTGCAGACCGCGGATGGTATCATTATCGCGGCAAAAATGGATTTCAGCCAGGTTCGACAAATATCGATTTTTGGCCCGACGTCAGCGCTTATCAGGTGACTTATGACAGCCCTTTCTTCACGAAAGAAGGACAGGCTGCTAAGCTCTATAGTGCCCATGACTATTCTTCCGTCAATCTCCATTTTAAATGGATGAAACAATACGGAATCGATGGTGTTTTTATGCAACGATTTGTTGGAGAAATCGCCAACCCCAGTGGCCGCAATCACTTCAACACAGTGCTGACTTCCGCCATACGCTCAGCCAACGAATTTGATCGTGCTGTCTGTATTATGTACGACCTCAGCGGGATAAAAGATGGCGACGACCAAATCCTCATAGACGACATCGCAGCACTAGAGAAAGAATGGAATATCAAGAAACGCAACCGGTCCAAAACTTATCTTTTCCACCACGGTAGACCGCTGATAGCCGTATGGGGAATTGGATTCAATGATGGGCGCAAATACAATCTCAAGACTGCAGAACGCATCATCAACTACCTCAAACAAAACGGCTATAGTGTACTTCTTGGCGTACCCACTTATTGGCGTGAACTGCGTCAGGATACCGAATCCGACCCATTTTTGCATGAACTCATCAAAAAGTCAGATATCATTATGCCTTGGTTTGTGGGTCGATATAATCAGGCCGGATTCGATCAATTTAAATCCTTGATCCAAAAGGATATGGATTGGTGCAAAGAGAATAAGGTCGATTATGCACCACTTTGTTTTCCTGGATTCTCTTGGACTAATATGACGGGCAGCTCCCGTGCTTTTGTCCCTCGTGATTCTGGAAATTTCCTTTGGAAACAATTACAGTATAATCTTTCAATAGGCGCACAAATGCTCTACATTGCCATGTTTGATGAAGTCGATGAAGGCACCGCTATATTCAAGACATTGCATCAAAAAGATGTTCCTCTCAATGGAACAGGCTCATTTGTCGGTATTGAAGATAATCTTCCAAATGATCATTATCTTTGGTTGACCGGACAGGCAAGCAAATACTTAAAAACCAAAACCTCAGCCCCCGTCAAACAACCAAAAAGAAACTAAAAGATGAAAATAAAAACACTCCTATACTGCGCACTGCTACTGGTGAGCAATACAATCGTTAAGGCACAGCAGTCCAATAAAACGATAGCTGTCCCAGCCAGTCAACGGCAGCATAAGATCACCCAATTCTGGACAGATCGCGCACAGATTCAATCGGCAGCTAGTCTATCGTCGGCCCCTTTAACTTTAGGCTACACACGTCCTGCAGAGATTTGGGAGGAAGCCTTACCCCTTGGTAACGGTCAGCTCGGTGCCATGATTTTTGGAGGTGTAGCCGATGAACGGGTTCAACTGAACGAAAGTACGCTTTGGGCAGGCCATCCACAGGATCCCAATAATCCCAAAGGGAAAATATATCTACCCCGCATACAACAGCTTCTTTTTGAAGGTAAAAATAAAGAAGCCATCGAACTTGCCGACAGCACCTTAATGGGCTTACCCAAAAACATCAAACCCTATCAATCACTTGGTGAACTATGGCTTGATATGCCACATCTTAAAGCTGAACAGTACACGCGCTCACTTGATCTCGAGCGCGCATTGCAACAAACAAGCTATGTATATAATGATGTTAAGTATTTCCGCGAGTCATTTATTTCAGCTCCTGCCAACGCAATGGTCATGCATTATACCACAAACAAAAAACAGGCACTCGATCTAAACTTCACCTGGAAAAGAACCCAGGATTTCAGCTGCATCTCTAACCCCAAAGATCCTACACAATTGCTACTTCAAGGCCAAATTGGCCAATCTGCTAATACCGGTGAGCGCGGAACAAAATTCGCTGCCATTGCAAAAGTATTCCTTAAAGGCGGTAAACTTATCAACGTCGACGGCCGGGTATCAATTACCGGAGCAGATGAGATTACCATAATCATTACAGCTGCAACAGATTACCCCGGATTGAAGCATATCGCCTATCCACAACCCCCAGTGTCTACTGATCCGCTTGCAAGCTGCCAGAAGGTAATCAGTAGTCTGAACAAACAGCATTATCAGCAGTTAAAGCGTGCCCATACAGAAGATTTCCAACACTATTTCAATCGGGTCAAGTTGAATCTTCCAGATCAAGAACAGGATAAACTTGCAAAACTACCAACTGATTCACTCATTCGGCTAACAAAAGGACTGCAGAAGGTACCGAATATCTTAGTCACCAAATTCTTTCAATTTGGTCGCTACCTCTTGATCAGCAGTTCCCGTCCAGGCCATATGCCGGCAAACCTGCAGGGATTATGGGCCTGGCAGATGGATCCACCCTGGAATGCGGATTTTCATACCAACATTAATTTGCAAATGAATTATTGGCCTGCAGAAGTGACCAATCTTTCTGAATTGCATAGCCCCCTATTCGATCTGACGACAGCATTAATCCCTTTTGGTGAACGTACAGCAAGCAAACTCTATGGTGCCAAAGGCTGGGTCGTTCATCACCTTACGGATGCTTGGGGTTATACCGCTCCGGCCGATGGTGTCCAGGGCATTTGGCCCATGGGATCGGCCTGGTTGGCGCAGCACCCCTGGGAACATTATAACTATACAGGCGACCGACAATTTTTAAAAGTCCAGGCCTATCCGATTATGAAAGGAGCAGCTGAATTTATTCTGGATTTTATGGTCAAAATACCCCAAGGTAAATCATTCGCCGGTTATTGGACGACCAACCCCTCACATTCCCCTGAGAACAGTTTTATTCTACCATCAGGTGAAGTTTCCAGTTTTACCTATGGTGCCACCATGGATACACAGATTATCCGCGACCTCCTTCAAAACTGTGTTGAAACAACAAAGCTTTTAGATTGCGATCCCGATTTCAGGCAACGCTGCCAAGCTGCCTTAACAAAACTGATCCCAACACAGGTCAGCCAAAAAACAGGCCGTATTATGGAATGGATAGAAGATTACAAAGAGACTGAGGTAAATCATAGGCATACATCACATTTATTTGGCCTGCACCCAGGCAATCAAATTTCAATCGTTAATACACCCGAACTAGCCGAAGCAGCAAAAAAGACCCTACTGAGCCGTGGCGATCATGGAACTGGCTGGAGCCTGGCCTGGAAAATCAATATGTGGAATAGGTTGCATGACGGAGAACATGCTTACCGCTTACTATATAACCTGATCAGTGATAAGACACTGCCCAATCTGTTCGATAATCACCCACCCTTCCAGATTGACGGGAACTTTGGTGCGACCGCAGCCATTGCCGAAATGCTGCTGCAAAGCCAGGTAAGGGACAAAAATAATAATTACCTCATCGAACTGCTACCCGCTTTAAGCCGCAACATGGATCAGGGAAGTGTAACCGGACTTAAAGCAAGGGGAAATCTTACGGTGAATATACAATGGAACAACGGCAAGCTTAAGAAAGCGGAAATCATCCCCAGCAACAGCGGACCTATCTGTATCAGCTATGCGGGCAAACAGATCGAACTGAACGGTACCAAAGGAATACCTTTGGCTATTACCGCTACGATGTTTCTTTAGCTTGTAATGGTTGCTACTTCAGGAAAACAAGCTATACACCATCTAAACAGCAAAGAGTCCTTGATCTGAAGATCAAGGACTCTTTTATTATCGTATGAAGGAGATACCTTTTATATTACGGCTAATTTCCCCAGTTTTTATTTGCTCTGTCCCCCATCACAAACTCTAAAATTCCGCCTTTAAGCACATCTGCGTGTGTCAATTTCGGCACATCCAAAGGCTGTCCGTTTAATTTCGCTGACTGAATATACTTATTCTTTACTGATGCATTTTTGCCGATAATAACAAAAGATTTACCATTGGGAAGTTGTATGCTTACTTTCTGAAAAAATGGGGATCCTATACTATAGGAAGCCAGGCCCGGCGTTACAGGATAAAAGCCCATTTGAGAAAAAACGACAAAAGCAGACATCCCGCCACCATCTTCATCGCCGGGTACACCCATCAGATCATTTCTAAACCATTCACCGATTAACTTATGGATCCGTTTCTGTGTCATCCATGGCTGCCCTGCATAATTGTAGAGGTAGGGAATATGTAAAGCCGGCTCATTGGCCATGGAAAATTGACCTACATTGCCCGTATGATCTGGAAGCTGTGCATAAAAATCAAACTTTGATCGACCCAAAGGCTGCTGGAACATCTCATCAAGATAGTGCACAAACAGTTCATTCCCGCCCATGAGTTTGATCAGATCTGGAATATTATGCTGCACATCCCAACGATAGATCCAGGCATTGTTTTCACCATAATATTCACGTGCTCCCTGTCCTCCTGAAAACACATAATCAAACGGCATGATAAAATTCCCTTGCTCATCTTTTGGATGAAAAAATTTCGTTTGCTCGTTGAAAAGGTTTCTATAATTAAAAGATTGCTTCATAAAAAGATCATAATCAGCCTGAATCCCCAATTCCTTGGCCAGCTGAGCTAAGCACCATAAATCATAGGAAGTACCTAAAGTTACAGCAACAGGCTGTCTTCGCTCAAAACCATTTACCTCAGGTATCGATTCTTTCTCTCCTGGATGTAAAGCCGGTATATAACCTTTCTCTTTAAAGAAAGCATCCAGTTTTCCAGCAGCTTTGCCAGACCAAGGTGCCAATGTTTTTTCGGTTATAGCACCCTTCGCTGCCAAATAGGCTTTCTTAACATCAAAGTTGCGAACTCCTTTGCGGTAAGCATCCAGCAATGTTGCTACACCATGATTGGAATTCATCCGTCTGCTGTCTCCTGTAATTTCAGGAAACGTAGGCAGCCAAGGCTGTTCCATCTGCTCAGACATCCGAACAAAAGAATTGAGAATCATTGACTCTGTCGCAGGATCAAGCAAAACCCGCAAAGGATGATGCGCCCGATAGGAATCCCATATCCAGTCATCCGTAAAAAAAGGCTTTCCTTCGTCCTGATGTACTTTACCGTCGAAAGCACTGTAATAACGTCCATCTTCGGAAATATTCACTGGACGTTCATAGGTACGGTACAAGGAGGTATAAAATACATGTTTATCGGATTCATTTTCACCCTCAACTGCAATTTTACCCAAAGCTTCATTCCATATTTTACGTCCTTTTTCAGCGAGCTTCTTTTGGTCAAAGTCGCTGATTTCACGCTTCAAGTTGGCTTTTGCCTGTGCAACGTCTATAAAAGAAACACCATATTTCATGCGCAAGCTATTTCCAGCCTGATTAAATTCCAACACGATACAAGAGTTTTTTCCTGTGGCTTCCACTCCATTTTCCAATTGCTGTCCTTGTAGTCTTTTCACAGCAAGTGGCTTTGATTCCGGAACTGCATAGATATAAACAAAGGTACCATTGCCAATATCCTGTATCCCCGAAAGCCCCTGCCCATCCCATTGAAGCTTACCATCCTGGGAATTGAACTGAAGGTATTTCGTAGAATTTGCAGGAAAGGTAAACGTGTAAATTCCAGACTGATGTGACAGCGCATAATCTACCTCGATATTCTCTTGATCCAAGAGCACTGAGTAGGCATAAGGGTGTATTTCCTCCTGATCATAGCTGTACAATTGTACCGGCTTTAAGTCACTGGGCAGTTTCACCAGGGGGCTTAAATTGAAAGCCGATTTTCCACGGTGGCTAGTAACGATCAGTGGAAGGCCGAATAGACGGTCAGAAGTATAGTCACCGCGCTCTGGATATACCCGCAAAAGGCTGTTCGGCAGATGAACTGTCGGATAGGTAGGCACCAATAAATGGCTGATATTCCCCATGTAAGGATTCACATAATCCACATAGTCTTTTGTCATTTTAGCCTGGGAAAAACCTTTTAGCATACTGACCGAAAGAAAAGAACAACAGCATATTGTGCGCAGTATTGTTTTTGTTTTATGTTTGATATTCTTTGTTAGCATTTTAAACAATTAAGTGTTCGATGGTTTAAGGGCAAAACATATGTTTTGCCCTTAAAGTTAATTTTTTTTGACAACATATCACCTTCGTGTCCACCGATTATCTGGGTCCAGTCAATAGGCCTGTCTGCTTAACCTTCTTGATACTTCCGTCTTGATTGTATTCTAAGCGGTCTACACAAATAGAACGAAGCCAATCATTGAATTCGCCATTTTTTTGTGACAATTCACTATTGTGGTAAAAAGCATACCATTTGCCTTTAAATTTCACGATCGAGCCGTGGTTGGTATAACTATTTGTCGGATCCATATAGATACCCATCGATTTCCATGGCCCCATTGGACTATTGCTTATTGCGTAGCGCATACGGTTATCCCCTTTTACTCCATCTTTCCAGTTCTCATCGTGATTGTCAGAATAGGACAGATAATATTTTCCATTATACTTGTGTACCCATGAGGCTTCGTGAAAATCTTCTAAGCCTTCCATCTTTTGTAGTTCACCGTCGATCTCCATCATATTGTCTTTGAGCTTCCCAGCTTTGCAGACACCGCCGCCGCCCTGATAAAAATAAGCCTGTCCATCATCATCGATAAAGATATGTGGATCAATAAGTGCTTCGGCTCCTTTCACATAGCCCTGTACCACAAAATCCTTTGCTGGTGATTTACTCGTAGCCACTCCGATTTTCCAGGTCTTATTCCACTCTGTACCACTTGGGTGCGGAAAATAAAAATAATAAGTACCATTTTTATAGACACAATCCGGAGCCCACATAAATCCACCTTCTTTTCTACCCCAAGGGACTTGTGAGGCGCGTAATATTTCGCCATGATCTTTCCAGATTTTCATATCCGCAGTCGAAAACACATGATACTGATCCATCAGATCGCAACCCTGGGGCGGAGCAATATCATGTGAGGCGTACACATACAGGCGACCATCAGCCCATACACGTGCGGAAGGGTCTGCGGTATACATATGTTTGATAAATGGATTATCTTGCGCCTGCAATTGTATGGCAAAAAATAATGTCATGCCCAATAGGCACCTGGAACTTGCTTTAATAAATTGTTTCATCCGAATAATTATTTAGTATTGAGTAGTAGCGGGCACCAGGTCCCGCTTATTGTTTAGATTCTTTCCTTAAGGTACTTTAATGACTTCCACTTCCGAATAATTGAATTTCTCGTAGGTGTCGCGCACTTTTGCACCCATCCTTACATAATAAGTATACCCTGATTTCAATGGAATATCCTTGATCGTGTAAATTTCTTTCCCTTCTCCTGTTTGCATACTGCCGATATTTTCCCAATTTTGGTTGATCAATGCACGATATTCATCCTTATAATATGCGTCAATACGATTGCCGGCCCCACAGTATGGTGTCAGGCTCAGGAATGGACGAGCCTCGATCACCTGCGGTAGTCCACTTGTCACCGGTGCGGCAAGTGTACAGGAGATATCAAGCTTATTTTCAGCCTTTAAGGCCCACTTGACATTTTTGATCTGTAGATAGGGTGTCACCTCAAAGTTTTGTTCCGCATTGGCCCCCAGTTGATAACCCTCAAGCTTCTCTGCTGGCCAAAACGCCCCACCATAGGGCTGGAGTGTATACGTTGCCTGAAAGAGTTTTGTATGGTTATACGATCCGTCCTGCTTGACAGCAATATCCTGCGGTGCGGGATTGTCACTCCAACTGGTTTCTAGCAAACGGATGCTAAATTCGCCCTGTCCGGTCAGGAAGGGTTTATTCGTTACCTTATCAATGACCTGCCCTTTCATACTCGCATTCGGGCCATCGTAATTATCTGTTTTCGAGCAGGCATTCAAAAATAACAAGCCTGTCAATGCTGTAAATAAATATATCGTTCTCATTTCCGCTCAGTTAGTAAATAGGGTTCTGTGGATATAGATTAGGGTTTTTGTTCAGTTCTCCACCCGGAATAGGTTCATAATACCATTTCTTTTCAAAGTTGAACGTCTTGTTCCAAGGTTCCTTTTCGCGAATAAAAATAAAGGAGTTGATCCGTTCACCGCCCGGAGCATATTTCAGTTCATCCAATACAAGGTAAGGCATCAGCGAATTGGGCACAAAGTTGTTGAGCTCCACATCTGCGATGCGCCATCTTCGCATATCCCACCAATGGTGATTTTCAAAGCAAAGTTCGCGTTCGCGCTCCTCGCGTATAAATTGCAGATTTCCATCCAAGGGATAACCATATTTACCGGAGAGGTTTGCCGAAGCAGCCGTGTAGAGATAAGGCTTGGCACCAGCACGATTACGGATCTGCGCGATGTATTGAAATGCTTCCTGTTTAAGTGCTTCATCATTTTTGATCAGGCCAAGTTCATATGCAGCTTCTGCCTTATTTAAAAGTATCTCAGCGAGCCTAAAGACCTTCCAGGGTTGTGTACTGTTATACAACTTCACATCTTTGGTAGACATTTTATAATTAATGTATTTACGGATGTAAAATCCAGTTCGGGTATTGTTGGCATGTCCATCTTTCCACATGCCATGCTCGCCCGTTATGTTGATCTTCGTACCATTATAATCAAACAAGCTATTCTTGGGGCCAGCCAGGATTCGATTTGACTCATTATTTATGGCAGCAGTACCAGCACCCATCTGTGCGTCAGCAGCCTTACCGGGAAAGGTTTTATAGAGTCCACGCTGAATATCAAAACTCCGCCGTTCGGCTCCTTCGCGTAATTCCATTCCCGAGAAGTAAAATGTGGCCCGCTGACGAGGTTCCAAATCAGCATAAAGCTGCTTGCGGTCTGTATAACGTATTGGTTTTCCACCAGCATCCGTGATTGGAAGTTCACCGAATAACTCCACGACATTCAATACGGGGTAAGCCGCAGACTCATTGTCACTCGAAAAGGTCGGATTGGGTAAGTGCGTGGCGTCATAGCTATGTTTGAGACGGTTGTTGTGCGGTGCTGTCAGGCTATACTCCTTGATCAGAATATCCTCGGGGCTGTCTAGATCCAAAAACAAATTCACATAGTTAAGTTCCTTATCCTGGGCATTCTTATTGTACAAACTATACGGCCCTGCCAGCACCGTTGTTGCAGCATCATAAGCCTGTTTGAAGAACCATTCCGCTTCTTCTTTTTTGATACCCACCAGCTGCTTGTCTGTGGCATCGCCCGACAGATTGCTATACGAGCTATATTTAGCAATACTACCGGCATACAACATGGCGCGGGAAAGCAATGCTGCTGCCACATACTTGTTGGCGCGTCCTCGTTCGCTGCTTCCGGACATCATGGAAATTGCCACCTGCAAGTCTTCATTGATAAAATGATAGACCTCAGATTCTTTATTTCTACTGACCAAAAGCTGTTCTTTATCAGCCGTAGGGTCCTGCACATCTTTTATAATAGGTATCCCGCCGTAGCGCTTAACCAAAGCAAAATAATAGAAAGCACGTAAGAAATGAGCTTCCCCAAAGATCTGATTGTATCCCTGTTCGGTATAATTGGCTTTGTATTTAGGCAGACCTGCAATCAGTGTATTGACATTTCGGATCCGGTCGTATGGCCAGTAACCAAAACCCTGTGCCCCGGCTATCCCCCAAAATTGTCCCGTCATCTCGCCACTCATAGCCGCAAGGGTTTCTGAATTTTGCCAATAATTGTCCCACCTAAATCCTCTTTCAGGATGATATACAAAGTCTTCTATGGGCAGATAGCTGTACATTCCAGCGACATATTTACGTGCTCCTGCCTCATTTCCAAAAAGCGCATCTTCACCCAATACTCCTAGTGGGTCCAGATCCATTTTCCTACAGGATTGCATACCCGAGCACAGAAAAAGGCCAACGATTGCTATAACGATTGATTTTTTCATGTTTTGTTCGTTTTGAGATTAAAATTTAATGGAAGCTCCGATGTTGTAGGTTTTATTGATGGGATATTTGTACACATCAATATCACCCGATGAAGAACCTCCTGCAGATCCTGGATGCTCGGGATCGGTATATTTAAGACCTGTCCAGGTCAACAGGTTATAAGCACTTGCATAGATCCTCAGATTCTTTATTTTTAGTGCTTTCAACCATTGTTGAGGGAGAGAATAGCCCAGCTCTAAAGTTTTCAGACGTAGATACGAGGCATTTTGAACTGCACGGGTTCCTTCGGCCATAGCAGAGCCAGTTGAAGGATAATATCCAGCAAGCCACTGTGTACTTGGATTAAATAAGTCGGCTCCCGCATCGACTGGTCTCCAGCGATCCAAAAACTGCGTCAAAGCACCGCCATCAAACTGCAACGGTCCAGCCAGTACCTCACTATACTGTACATAGACTTTTGCTGCCCCCTGAAAATTCATCGTTAGGTCCAAACCACGCCACGATCCACCTAACGTAAAACCATAGTTTATCAAAGGCATGTTATAAGTTGCAATAGGGTGGTTGTCGGCATCGTTGATTACCCCATCACCATTCCAGTCCTGATAGTAATAGTCGCCCGGCAATGTACCGCTACTTACCAGTATTGGGTGGTTATAAATCTGCTCATAAGATCCAAACTGTCCGGCGTACTCCTTACCCCACCAGATATCTTTATAACGATTTGAATAACGGTTACGCCAGTTGTCGTACGAATTACCCGCTTTTGATTCTACACGATTTACAAATTGACTCTTGGTAGAAGATACCTGTGCATTGATAAAGTAATTGAAATCATTGATCTTATTGCGATGTGTTAAAGAGAGCTCATAGCCGAATGTGCGATCGCTTTCTAGATTTTCCTGCGGCAGGTTGGCACCAACGGTACCGGGGATCAAATCGAGGCTTGTCGCGAGAAGGCCCGAGCGATTACGGTTAAAATAATCAAAAGTCAAGCCCAGCTTACCGTTCCATAGATCCATATCCACACCGACATCAGCAGTTTTGGAAGTATACCAGGTGAGATTCGGATTGGGAATTGCTGTAGGCAGGGCCCCATTCACGAGGTTTCCACCAAAGATCCACCCCGTTTCATTGGGTTCCAATGCATAACCGACGATAGTTGACGGGTAATTACCTGCCGAACGATCATCCCCCAACTTCCCATAGGAAGCCCTTATTTTTAAGTTATTGATAAAACTGTAATTGTTTTTGATAAACCCCTCCTCACTGATACGCCAGCCTACCGAAGCTGCCGGGAAAAATCCCCAACGCGATTCTTTTGGAAATTTGGATGAGCCATCATAGCGAAAACTAAATTCCGCAATGTATTTGCCCAGATAATCGTAATTGAACTTGCCGACCAACCCCCGTGCTGTGCGTTCGCCAATACCTTCCATATTTGCCAATTGGTTTTTGTCCTCTCCTGCAAATAAGTATTCCGAATTGACCATGATCTCCCGCTGTGCATAGAAACTGTCCCATTTATTATATTCTTCAACGAAAAGCAACAAACCGGAGACCTGATGTTTTTCGGCAAAACGGCGGTTATAATTCAACGAGAATTGCATCAGAGAATGCGTATCCGGATAAGAACTCCTTCTCACGGTCGTAGGTGCATTTTTCTCATGTGCATTATATTTTTCAGGCGTTATAATCTGGCCGTTACCATCATAGACCGGTGGCGTATAGCTATATAAAAAATAGGATTTTTTGAAATCCGTATTGTCACTGTACTTGAAATCATAATTATAGGTTGCCTTTGCATTTAAACCTTCCACAAATGGCACTTTATAGTCCAGGGAAAGGATACCATTGAACTGCTTCCGCAAAAATTTGCGGTATCCAGTTTGTTTGGCATCTGTTACGACAACAGGATTTTCGTTATCGATCATTTCAAAATTCGGGTACAGGGGATTGTCATTGACATAGATCGGCACAATAGGTCTCTGCCGCCAAGCCTGTTTGTAGACGGCCCAGATATCCGTCCGGGGTTGGTTGGTCTCGTCGGCATAACCGCCCAAATCCAGGGATGCTTTCAGACGATCTGTGATCTGCGCATCAATGTTGGACCTAAAATTCCAGCGATTGTAGTTGAGGCTTTTGCTTTTGTAAGCCCCCATCTGATCCATTTTCCCCAAATTGAAGAAATAATTAACTTTCTTGCTCCCACCGTTGATCGATAAATTGTGCTGGTATTGCGGAGAAACCTTGTCAAATGCAGCATCTACGTAATTGGATGTCTTTTTTGAACCATTTTGATAAGCTTCAAAATCTGCGGCACCGAATATACTGGGCATCTTGGCAGGATAATTACTATTAAAATCCCGGCCGATCTGCTCATTTTTAAGCTGCATATAGGCAATGGCGTCTACTGTGTTTGGAACGTAGAGAAACTTTTGCCAAGCGCGATTATAGGAATAATTGATCTCGAAGTTGCCATCAGCACTGCTACCTCTACGTGTCGTCACCAGAAGTACACCATTAGCGGAACGCACTCCGTATACGGCTGCCGACGCATCTTTTAATACGGAGACGCTTTCGATTTCATTGGCATCCATACGTGATAGATAATCCTTATCCCGCGGAATCCCGTCCACTACAATTAATGGCTCGCCCATACCACGGATATCGATATTAGATTCAAAAGATCCCGGCTGACTCGACTGCTGGCTAATACGTACACCCGGCATTTTACCGGCAAGCATATTGACTACATTTTCATTTTTTGTAACCGTGATCTCCTTATTATTCACGGACGATATCGCTCCTGTTAATGAAGCCTTTTTCTGCGTACCATAGCCCACCACCACGACCTCTTCCAAATTTGTATGATCTTCGTTGAGCAGGACATCCATCAGACGTTGTTGTCCTACAATCATTTCAGTCTTGCGATAGCCCACAAAGCTAATCACGAGTCTGTCTCCCGGCGATGCATTTATCCTAAATCGTCCCTTGTCATCCGAGGAGGTCGTCTGTCCGGTACGTAGATCGGTAATAGATGCACCTGCAATAGGCTTATCGTTCAAGCTCTGCACCTTACCCTCGATCTGCTGCTGCTGTGCAATTGTTCCTATGGGAGACAAAAGCAACAAGGAAGACAGGGCCCAATGCCAAGGATAACTCCGCAGCTTGCCCCATGGCAATGGCCTTTCATTAAAAATGAAGTTTGTTTTCATGAATTGTTTAAAATTGGTTATTGAATATTGTATTAGGTTTATCCACTATGGGAAGACTTGTTTGCTTCAAACAGTCCATGACAACTATTCCCTAAGGAAGAGTTTAAAAGAATTTTTCGCTTTCATTTGATTGGTTATTAAGTATGAAAACGAATATATCTGCGAGGGGTATAATAGCATATTAACAGAAGATTAACACGAACAAAACAAAAGCATTAACAACTGTATATCAATACATTAAAATTTAAATGTTTTTTTTTCTAATCCAGACAATCCCGAAAGCTTCTTGGGTAAGCTTCGCCATAAAGACGGAAATAGATCTGGCAAAAATTTTCATAGCACTGTAAGGCTAGGCTATGGTAGCCAAGCTGCAGCAAAGAGCGACATTTATGAATCATTGCCTCTTCATTGATTTCATCAAAATAGAATATCTTATTGCAGATCTCAACAATCAATTCGGCATTCGCCTGCACATTCAGATTTTCGATAAAATTTCCTAATGTTGTCAGGACGAGAATAGACATTTCACTCTTAAAGTTATCGAGCCATTCATAGTCCACTTCAAAAAGAAAACCACCTTTATCAATGATATTAAGCAGTTCCCTGATTTCAGCTTCCGAGAATTGCTTTTTATTGGACACAATCCTATTAAAACGAAGATAATCGATATAGACCGCATCGATAGGTTCAATACACCAATAACCACTTTTCTTGGTTACGCTAAACTCTCCCAAATGCTCCAGCAGACTATTGAGTTTGGCGATATTTACCGATCGATTATTGCGGGCACTGGATTGGCTCTTATCAGACCAAAACAACTCTGTCAATTTTTCGGAACTAATTCCCCGCTCCCAACGCACAGTATAGATAATAAAAATCAGTAACATTTCCTTCAGTAGGGGCGAAAACCTCTTTGTAATCTCCTTGCCTGAAACATCCACAATTTGCAGATCACCACCAAAAAGATAGACGCCAGCCCCCTGGCGGATCTCAAAACCTTTAACCAATTCCACCGCCTTCGGACGATCGACAGATTGTATTGTGTCTTTGTTCAGTCCGTATTCAGGTTCTTCGTACAGATTCTCTTCACCAGCGAGCGGACGCAGGAGCTCATGGTTTATTTTATCGGGTCTCTCGAGACCCGAAGTTGTTTTTTTCAGCCGTCTTCTTTTTCGATACAAAAACCAGGCAAGAAACAGTATAGTAAATACTGCTAAACCATAAAGGCCATATTTGAGCAAAATGGGTTTGACAGCCGAAGTTATTCCCTGATCTGAAGGTAAAGGTGGTGCCAGCAAAGTATAAATACTCGCCTTGGTAAGATCAGTTTTATCATCATAAAACAGCGTTACCGCAACAAAAGATTTGGACTTCGGCGCATAATACAGGTCGGCGAAAGATCGAATATCGTGAAAATCGAAAGGTATAGTGCTACCCAGAAATTGATACTGTGTACGTTTCAGATTACTCGCTACCAGCTGCAAATGTGTTTTGAATTTATTGTTTGGAAAAATCAAGCCGTAAAATAAACCACTGCTGTCATCTACCACCAAACTGTTGGCCCATACCATATCTGAGAATACGGACGAGAATTCGTACAACTTAAGCGCTTTCCGTCCTTGAAAGTCAAGCTTAAGAAAATCATTGGAAATCCGGGGATTCAACATTTGATCACCACTAGAACTACCATAGCCGCCAGCTAAGTAAACGCCATCCCTACCCTCCCCCATTCCAGCCAGGTAGTGCGGAAATATCTCATCACCCGCAAAAGGGATGCTATCCCAAGATTGTGTCGGCAAATGGTAACGCAACACACCAGCCTTATACTTAAAATGTCCATATCCGCCGATCACATAAATACTGCTATCGGATATATTGAAATACTTGTTGAACAACCAGTAGTTTGTGCCTACAGCAGGAAAATCAAATTGCTTTGTCCATGTTCGGCTGGTAGAATCATAAGCAGTGACAATTTTTTGGTCAATGGAGATATTCAGGACTTTTTTGTGCAGGGGATCAAACAGTGATTGGCTACCATTGACAAGTAAGAGCTTTCCATCCGTATATTCTTGGGATCTTACTTCATTGCCGCCGACCTTTCCAATCATAAGACGCTTTGTCCCGACAAAAAACACGGTCTCATCATTCCTGTCGAAAGCCACACTTGCCTGCCCTTCCAAGGAAAAAGAAGACTGCATTTTCCATTCGCTGCGTTGCCGCTTAATCCAAATGGGGTTATTAATTTCAGCTATGTTTTTTCGCTGCGCATCCAAACTCTTTGTTCCTACGGATTCATCCAGTGGCCAATAGAATTTAGGTTTATCGTTTTCTCCTATTCGAATATCCTTTAAACGCATCGGCGGCACATCCATAGTCTGGAAGTTTTTGATTGTGGTTGCCCCAAATACCAGTTTAAACTGAGATGCAAAGCGTCTTTTCAACGGATAAGTAAAGCGCTTTCCATTACAAACAAACGAGACCTGTTGTCTATCTGCATCCAGTTCTAGCCGCATGGGAGTCCAGTTATAATACAGTTGCAAAGGTGTAATATTGAAGGAGACAGGTGTAAAGTCCTCGCCCACGACCAATTTGAAATGCTTGTCCTGATCTAGTCTCCGGTCATATAGGAGATCAATATTGACTCCATCGTCAGTAATCAGGCGAAAAATATAGCCGAAATAGTCCTGCTGGAACGGCAAAAAAGAAAGATCAAAGGAAATGGATAGTTTATGCTGGAATGAAATAGATTCATTAGCGCCAATCTGTAGGCTCGTCCGCTTATCTGCTTCCATATTATGGCTGGCAAACTCCAATCCATATTGTGCTGATCCAATTTGACAGATCAGTGTAAATAGCAAAAACAGCAAAAAATGTTTTGATTTTTTCTTCACAATTTAGATTAAGCCTGATCTCAAAAATATAAAATTTTAAATAGAAATCTAAAATTTCTATCACTATTGCCTGCCAATTTCCGCGACGCTTTACAGGTAGAGCTCAGAATCCAACATCTGCTGGTTTCCTGTTTTCAGATGCGTAAAAATATCGCTACGCTTAGTACCATCATTGGGATGTTAAGGGATATTACCTATCTTCGACAAGGCTAATCCGACAAGGAAAAAGCACCGCATAAACCAATTCCGTTCTAATGTGATCGTCATGAATATCTTAAAATCCTGCCTCCTTATCATTATCCCCATTTTTTTTCACATACACAGCCGTGCACAGCTTGCACCGGAGATCATCGACCTGTCAAACTATGGTGTGCTTCCAAATACGGGCATCAATAGCACCCCATCAGTCAATAAGGCCATTCAATCCATTCTCGACAAAACCAATAAAAAAAAGCCCATTGTCTTAAAATTCAAAAAGGGACGTTATGACTTTCACCCTGAGGGGGCATTGACACGGACTTATTATATTTCCAATCACGACCAAGATAATCCCAAGACCGTAGGAATGGCATTCGAGCAATGTGACAATATAACGATCGACGGACAAGGATCCGATTTTATTTATCACGGCAGGATGCTGCCGATTGCATTGATAGAAAATAAGAATTTAACACTAAAAAATATCCATATCGATTTTGAGCGCCCTCAGATCTGTCAGGTTAAGATCCTACAAAATGATACCATCAATGGTACAATCACCTACCAAACTGCCCCTTGGGTAACTTACAAAATCAAGGACAGCACCTTTTACAATACCGGCGAAGGCTGGGAACTCAAGCCGACATCTGGCATTGCGTTCGAAGAAAAAACCAAACGCATTGTTTATACGACCAGTGATATCCGCGTTGGCACAACCAAAGTCAAGGAACTTTCTCCGGGAATCATACAAGCCCAACAATGGAAGAATAGCAAGCTTATCCCAGGAACAGTGGTCGCCATGCGCGCTGGATTTCGTCCAAACCCTGGCTTATTTGTCCATAAGGGAAAAAATATACGACTTGAAAATATCTCCGTCCATTACGCTGAAGGCATGGGCTTGTTAGCTCAATTAACGGACAACATCACCCTAGAAGGCTTCCGAATTGCACTTCGAAATGATCAAGATCCGCGCTATTTTACAGCCCAGGCAGATGCAACACATTTTTCGGGATGCAAGGGCGTTATTGTATCGAAAAACGGACTCTACGAGAATATGATGGACGATGCCATCAATATACACGGTACTTACCTCAAGATTACCAGACGACTGGACGACAAAACATTGATCGGTCGTTATATGCACGACCAATCGTATGGTTTTGACTGGGGCTACACTGGTGATACCGTCCAGTTTATCCAATCCAAGACAATGGAACTTTGGGACAAGAAAAATCAGATTCAATCCATCACCGTCCTACGCGATAACACCACAGATCCCACCCGCGAATTCAAGATCACGTTAAGCAAACCGCTGGACCCGGCTATTGATCCGACAAAAATGGATATCGGCATCGAAAATCTTACCTGGACACCAAGCGTTGTATTTAGCGGCAATACTATACGTCATAACAGGGCGCGTGGCGCTTTATTCAGCACACCTAAAAAGACCCTCGTAGAAAACAATCTTTTTGACCATACCTCGGGTACCGCCATTCTCCTTTGCGGTGATGCCAACGGCTGGTATGAAACCGGAAGCTGTCACGACATCCGTATTCGGAACAATACTTTTGTCAATGCGCTGACCAATATGTTCCAGTTTACCAATGCGATTATATCGATCTATCCTGAAATTCCAGATTTAAAAAACCAGCAAAAATACTTCCATAGCCATATCGTTATTGAAGACAACCTCTTCGAAACTTTCGACAAGCCTATTCTCTATGCGAAGTCTGTGGATGGATTGGTGTTTCGTAACAATAGGATCAAAACCAACCAAGAATATCCAGCTTTTCATTGGAACAAAAAACCTATATTTTTTGAACGTGTCGCAAATAGTAGCATTTCAAACAATACGGTCAATGGCAAGATAAGTGACTTGCAGACATTAGACCAATAATAATTTGATATTCAAACTCATTAAATTGTCGTTATGTTTATTCTCAAAAGTAATAAAGTATTGCTGTTGTCTGTTCTATTTAGCGGGCTAACCCTAGGCAGCTATGCCCAATCTGCTGACCAGAAGCAGGTCAGTCAGCCATCTGATCGACCCAATATCGTTGTATTCTTTGTGGACGACCTAGGCTGGCAAGACATGTCGGAGCCATTTTACAAGGTCAAGACTCCGATCAATGAGAAATTCCATACCCCTTATCTGGAAACATTGGCCAAAGATGCGATCAAGTTTACCAATGCCTATGCGACACCGGTATGTACCCCTTCCCGTGTGAGCTTTCTAACAGGTCTGAATGCTGCGCATCATCGCGTCACCAATTGGACTCATCCCAAGGCCGACACACCTACCGACAGTAAAGATGAGCTGCTCAATCCACCAGATTGGAATATCAACGGATTAAGTCCTGTGCCCAATGTTCCACATACCGTATATGCTACCCCCTTTCCAAGCATCCTGAAGGACAATGGTTATTATACCATTCATGTCGGCAAAGCACATTGGGGATCTGCGGGAACTCCTGGCGCAAGTCCTTTAAATTTGGGATTTATGGTTAATATCGCGGGGCATTCTGCGGGACATCCACAAAACTATTATGGCGAACAGAATTACGGAAATCTCCCCGGCAAAGCCGGCTATCAAGCTGTTCCCGATTTGATGGAATATCATGGCACTTCCACATTCCTGACCGAAGCCCTGACACGGGAAGCGCTCAAGGCACTCGAGGAGCCTATCCGGCGCAAGGAGCCCTTTTTCCTCAATTTTTCCAACTATGCAGTACATGTCCCTATTCAGCCAGATCCTCGATTCGTCCAAAAATACCTTGACCGTGGACTGGATTCTATTGAAGCTGCTTACGCTTCCTTAGTAGAAGGCTATGACAAGAGCATGGGTGATATCATCCAATTTCTCAAGGACAAAAAACTTTACGACAACACGGTCATTATCTTCCTGAGCGACAATGGTGGCCTTAGTCTCAGCCCGATGCGTTCGGGACCGAGCCATACCCAAAACCTGCCCTTAAAGGCTGGCAAAGGCTCCCTTTACGAAGGCGGTATCCGAATCCCCTTATTAATCAAACAGGCCAAACAGCATCCTGCCAATACGGATGCTACCCCTGTGATGGTCGAAGATCTCTTTCCAACAATACTCAGCTTGGCCAAAATAGACAACTATCAGCTGGTCCAAGATAAATCCGACGGAAAAAACCTATTGCCACTTCTGGAAGGGAATAAATCGGACAACTGGAATAGCCGCCCTTTGGTATGGAACATTCCCAATAAATGGACTGTACCTGATGGCCCGGGCATCAATTTCTTTTCCGCTGTACGACAGGGAGACTATAAGTTGCTTTACGATATGAAAAATGGGAAGTTGGAACTCTACAATCTCCAGGATGATATTGGGGAGCTGAATAACCTAGCACCCAAAATGAAAGGAAAAACCAAGGAACTCAGCAAATTGCTTTCAGATCAGCTCCGGACTTGGAAGGCACAACGACCAACTTACAAAGCTACGGGTCAGCAGATCCCCTATCCTGACCAGATTAATCTAAGGGATTAACGGGCTATCTAGATGATTTATCACAACGAAGCCCCGACGCTACATGTCCGGGCTTCGCTGTTTCTCTTTTTTTTTGCGGATTCGATTAGTTCACGCATTGCAAACTTAACGTAATAAACGTGGGTGCCTTTCCTTTAACTTTAGCAGCCATCCTTTATGGGATTAACTCATCAGCAAGTGTTAACTAAAAACTCTTTTCAGATCGATTAATTGAATATACTGTTAATCATGCACAATAAACCGAATTTTTTATTGGAGAACATCTATAAAACAGGATAAATTTCAGCAACAGCCTCAAAATAAATTTACTTTTGACGATTTATTCGAAAAATTGAAAGTCAATTCTATTTTAATTTTAT
>JALAGS010000240.1 GCA_022712315.1 Sphingobacterium sp.
ATTTAAATTATTCCCACTTTCTTTGTTAAAACGATTGGGCAAAAGCTCAATGCTGAAAACTGTATAGCTAATTTTATCCAAAATATATGATTAAACCTTTTCAAACATCTATTTATGCCCTGAACAAAATTGGGAAAATAGGCTTTTGTTGTATCATAGCCTGTGCTTCTACTTTTTTACGTGTACAAGCCCAAGAAAGGAAAGCTCCGGCTTATCCATTGATTACGCATAATCCCAATTTTAGTATATGGTCGATGACGGATCAGCTGAATGCATCGACAACGAAACACTGGACTGAAGCTGATCATTCGCTGTTAGGCTTAATTAATGTTGATGGTAATATCTATCGTTTTCTTGGTAAAGAGGAACCTAATTATGCGGTTATTCTGCCAACTGCCGAAGATAAATCTTATACAATACATTATTCAGAATCCAAGCCACAAGGGGACTGGCAGTCTGCCGCTTATAAAGCGGAGGGCTGGAAATCGGGTGTTGCCCCTATTGGTGACGATGAAAAGCAGGTGAAAACGCTTTGGAAATCGGACGATATCTGGGTACGGCGTGAGTTTACTGTTGCCAATCCGCAGGACATTAATGAACTGTTTCTGAAGCTGAATCATGATGATAATGTGGAAGTATTTTTGAACGGAAAGAAAGTCTATGAAAAAACAGGCTGGACAAATAGCTTTCACTATTTACCGATCGATAAGGCTAATTTGAAAGTCGGGCAAAATACGATTGCCATCCATTTGAAAAATACTGCAGGTGGCCGTTTCCTGGATTTTGGCCTGGTTGACAGACTTAAAGAGCGTGGTCCGAAGGTGCAGACCGCAGTGCAGAAAGAGGTGGAAATAACTGCCACGCGTACGGTCTATAATTTTCAGGCGGGTAAAGTGGATCTAAAATTGACTTTTACGTCGCCTTTGCTTATGGACGATCTAAATTTATTGGCCAGACCTGTAAGCTATATCACGTACAATGTAAAAGCAAACGATGGCAAGCAGCATGCTGTCAAAGTGTTTTTAAGTGCGGCATCAAATATCGCGGTATATAAACCTTCGCAGGAAGTGACCGCAGAGAAATATGAGACCGAAAAATTGGCGGTACTGAAAGCCGGAACGGTCGAACAGCCCATCTTGCAGAAAGGTGCCGACGATATGCGGATCGACTGGGGCTATTTTTATGTCGCTTCGCCAAAGAAAGATAAGGCACAGCAGTTTTTAAGTCCGATGGCAGGTGCCGTAGATGCCTTTAGAAAGGGAACAGTGACAGCCGAAAAAAGTTTAAAAGGTACTTCACTTGCACTGAACACGATCATTCCATTTGGAAATGTAGGATCGAAGGCGGAGGAGCGTTTTGTTGAATTAGGTTATGATGAAATTTATGCGATTCAGTATTTTAAAAATAATCTAAGACCCTGGTGGAACAATTCCGGCCAGGAAACGATTGAAAATCAGTTGACGCTGGCGGCAGACGAGTATCGCAGTGTGCTCGATAAATGTGTGGCATTCGATAAAGCTGTCTATGCTGATGCACTAAAATCGGGCGGAAAAGAATATGCACACCTGAACGTTCTTGCTTATCGGCAAAGTATTGCAGCCCATACTTTGGTAAAAAGTCCACAAAATGAACTGCTATGGCTTTCCAAAGAAAATAACAGTGGCGGCTTTATCAATACGGTCGATGTTACCTATCCATCAGCGCCATTATATTTGATTTATAATCCTGAGCTGTTAAAGGGAATGTTGAGCGGAATCTTTTATTTTAGCGAAAGCGGGCAATACCCTTATCCTTGGGCGGCGCACGATCTGGGTACTTACCCATTGGCCAATGGCCAAACGTATGGCGAACCTATGCCAGTGGAGGAGTCAGGCAATATGATTATTTTAACCGCTGCAATCACGAAAGTACAGGGGAACGGAGATTATGCGAAGAAACATTGGAAAACGCTGACCACCTGGGTAGATTATCTTGTTAAAGACGGTTTTGATCCTAAAACGCAGCTATGTACCGATGATTTTGCTGGTCACCTTGCACGAAATGCGAATTTATCTGTTAAAGCGATTGTAGGTATCGCTTGTTATGCGCAGCTCGCTGAGACAATCGGTGAAACAGCCACTGCAAAAAAATATCGTGCAATTGCCGAGGAGATGGTTCCGAAATGGATGGATATGGCAGACGCTGGCGACCATTATGCACTGACATTTGATGATAAAAATACCTGGAGTCAAAAATATAACTTGATCTGGGACAAAGTTTTGGGATTGAATTTGTTTCCTCAAAAAGTGTATGATACAGAGATCAAGTATTACCTGACGAAACAAAATAGATTCGGTATTCCATTGGATAGCCGTAAAGCGTACACCAAAAATGACTGGATCCTTTGGACAGCTTCATTTGCTCCATCGAGAGAGGCATTTGAGGCATTGGTGAAACCAGTATATAATCATTCGATTCAAACAGTGTCCCGTGTTCCTTTGAATGATTTCTATGATTCAACTACAGGTATCCGTGAGAACTTTAAGGCACGTAGTGTTGTCGGAGGTTTTTATATGAAAATTTTGGCAGATAAGCTGAAACAAAAATAAAAGTAGGTCGATGTTTAGGGGGAAAACCCGCAATGAGAGATTTAGTTTGTGTTAGTTAATTTAGACGGCGAGTAATTTAGGGTTGCTCGCCGTCTGTTTATTGGAGGATATGTTTCAGTATTTCGGAGTATCTATCATGTCAATCGTTAATAGGTCACAGGGATGTGGAGTATAACGGTAGTGCCGGCAGTTGGGGATTTAGTAATCTGTACACTTGCTTTTTTGCCTAATAATTGCATGCGTTCACGACTGATCGTTCCTGAAAGCGAACGATGGGAAACTTCAGGAAGGTCGGGA
The DNA here is from genome assembly GCA_022712315.1 of Sphingobacterium sp. Classification (GTDB taxonomy): domain Bacteria; phylum Bacteroidota; class Bacteroidia; order Sphingobacteriales; family Sphingobacteriaceae; genus Sphingobacterium. The sequence goes on from JALAGS010000240.1 coordinate 2,886, forward strand.
ATGGCTTTTCCGCTATCTTGAATTCGCACCTGTAGGATATCTGCCGACAACTCAAATTGGATGTCAATATTTCCATTGCCCGTTTCAAAGTCTATGCCATGTAGAATTGCATTCTCAACATAGGGCTGTATTAGCATTGGGGAGAGCATGACTGCGCTCAAGTCTTGGTCTTCAGGTTGTATAATATGGTAATGGAAAGCATCTTCAAAACGCATTTGCTGCAGAATCAGATAGTTTTCTAAGGTCTCCAATTCCTCATTTAGTGGAACAAGGTTCTCACGGCTTAGCTCCAGATTGCTACGTAATAGCCGACTGAAACGGTTTAAATATTTAATGGCGTTTTCTTTCTTATCCAGGCGCATGAAGCTTTGTACAGCCGAAAGGGTGTTGAAAATGAAATGCGGTTCCATTTGCGTCCGAAGTAACTGTTGCTGCAATAAGACTTTTTCTTTCTCCTGTCTGGAACGTCGTTGGCGAAAACTGTAATACAGGAAGAAAAGGACGATGATCAATAAAATAACAGCCAGGGAAGAAATGATCAGCCACAAACGATTTTGTTGTAGTTGAAGTTTATTGATCTTGATATTTTCGTTTAGGATACGAATCGATTGATCTTTTGCCTGGAGTTGATATAGGGCATTCATTTCGGCGATCGCTTGTGTATTCTCCGATTGGTAAACACTTCTTTGTAATTGAACAAGATGATTCAATGCGTCTATTGCCGCCTTATCTTTTCCTTGCAAGCGGTATACGGCTGCAAGACTGTGTTGAAATGTAATTTCGTTGTTAGCAAAGATTAATTTTGGAAATTGGGCCTTGAGATTGCTCGCTTTTTGGATGAACATCTTGGCCGATGCAGCGTTCTTCAGTGAAACGTAGATTGCGGCAACATTACTGTAGTCGACGAATAAATTGTTCATCAATATAGAGGATGCTGTTTCTTGATGCAAACGTTCATCTATTGCTATTTTCAGCAATTCATAATGTAAAATGGAGTCCGGTTTTTTTGCAGTTTCATAGTATTGGATCTTGGAATCGTACAGAAAACTAATGTTGTATTTAGCCGGATTTTTAGCGTGCAATTCTTCGAGTTTGTGAAGGTAGGGAGCAATATCTGCCGCCGGTCTGTGTAAGGTGTTGAGCGTCTGTATCATCTGCACCAGAACACGTTGCCGATTAACATGTCCTTCGGGCAACGAATCAATTAAGGGCAATACCGATCGATTCATTTTTTCGGCAAGGTTATATTGAAAGGTACCCAGGTTGTTTTGTGCGGCGGATAATAATATCGCTGATTTTGCTTCAGTTGACAGTCCTGCGGCGGTATCCGATAAAACAATGGTGGCGGCTTTATTATAATAATAACCTGCTTCGCGTTGTTTGGCTTCAATGCTGCGGATATTTCCTATACCATTGTAGATAAGTGCTTTATATTTCGCGTTTCCAGTTGTGGGTTCGATGAGTTCAAGTGCCTGTTCAACAAAAAAAAGAGCTGAATCCTGACCGCTCATGGCATATAACCGTGCCAAATAATATTTTACACGTGCAGCGAGTACAGTGTCTTTTTTTACTGTAGAATTGCGGTCTAATTGTAGCCAGATCTTCTTGACGGAATCTCCATTTGTTGTATTTAATTTTAGGTCTTCGAGCGCTTTAATCTGTGCAGCAATAGTTTCGCGATCTGTAGAAAAGGAGTTTTGTTTTTTGCTACAGCCGACGAAAAATAAGGGCAACAAGAGCCCCACGAAAATAAGGTTCAGTGATCTCATTTTTCCGGAAAGAGCTGATTTAAGATCGAGTTTTTCCGGCGAGATGAAATTGGAATTTCCTCTTTGTTCTTTAAGACAATATACTCGGAACGATTGACGCCAGAGATGTGCGATCGGTTGACAAGATAAGATTGATGCGTGCGCAAGAAATACGGCTGAGGCAATAATTCTTCATAATATTTGAGGGGCTTGGAGATTAACTCTTTTGTGCCATCACTCAAAAAGAAAAAAGTATAGGGGCCATCGCCCTTACAGTACACGATATGATGAACAGGTACGATGCGTACATGGTGAATTGATGCCAATGCAATGCTTTCGGGTAGCTCACTGGCGTGCAGTGCCTCATGTGCCATTGATAAACGCTGCATCCATTGCGGATTGTTTTCTCTTTTACGACGATAGCGTTCCAGTGCTTCGTTCAACTCGGTTTGATCAACTGGTTTTAAGAGATAATCCAATGCGCCGTATTTGATGGCTTTGATTGCAAAATGATTGTAAGCCGTAATGAAAATGATATTCTGTGGAATAACGGTCAGTTTTTTTAGGATGTCAAATGCTGTACCATCACGGAGCTGAATATCCATGAGTATAACGTCTGGTTGTTTCTCTTCAATCAATTTTACAGCATTTGTCACCGTATCACTCCAGCCAACAAGTTCAACGTCAGTTTCCTGTTGGACCAAATAGCTGATTTCTTTGCGTACCGCGGGTTCATCCTCGATAATGGCGAGTGTTATCATGTATCCATACTTTATATCCAGTAAAAATAGTAATTGTAACTAAGGAAACTGAATTCATTTACAATTTGTCGCCATTATTTACAATCTGTATTCAGATCTTCAACAGGGTAGAGAGGAAATTGGTCATTTAAATTCGATAAAGCAGCTGAATTTTTTATATTTAGGATTGTATAGACCAATACGAATATGGAAACACAAAAGTCATTAAAAACAGTTTTTGCTGGTAGCATTGGTTTGATTGCCTTGTTTGCACTTATTGGGCAATTTGTACTGAGTGCTCTTGTTTCAAAGCTTGACAGAGTAGATTATATTATTCATTTTTTTAGCTATTTTACGATTTTGAGCAATATAATGGTTCTGTTATGCTGTTTTTTTACTGTTTTCTGCTCAAAAAGTCGAATGGGTTTATTCTTCACTAAATCCGAAACTATGACTGCTGTCACACTGTACATTCTTATTGTTGGCTTAATCTACAATGGTATACTCCGCTTTCTGTCGCATCCGCAAGGGCTATTAAGTCTAGTCGATGAATTATTGCATGTTGTTACACCTTTGAGTTTCTTCTTCTTTTGGTGGCTGTTTTTGGATAAAATAGAAATTCGCTGGAGCCATATCTTTTATTGGTTAATCTTTCCCTTAATTTATCTTTTTTATACGCTATGGCATGGTTCGTTTTCTGGGTTTTATCCTTATCCTTTTGTTGACGTTTCTGAACTGGGGATGGATAGGGTGATTTTGAACAGCTTTGGTGTAACTCTGGTTTTCGTCATCATTGGCATATTGTTGATTGGATTGGGAAAGTGGCAAAACAAACGCCGCTCTTACCTGAATAAAAAATAAGAAAACTCAAAGCTTCCCGATATTGTTATATGAGAGAATAGGATCTATTTTTTACTTTAATTGAATTGAAAATGGTAGTACGATTTTTTATCTGTGTCTCTTTGGTATTGTGTACGATATGTTGTTTTGGTCAAGTTGATGTTGATAAAATGAGGGCCGAATACGCTACTGCTGTTCAAAACAAAAAGCTTTGTGAAACTAATCTGAAACTATTGGAAAAATCTGCCAATTCGGCAACGGAGAAGGGATACCTGGCTGCTTATGAAATATTGTGGGCAAAACATATGGGTAATCCGTTTACAAAATTAGGTCAATTTAAAAAGGGGAAAAAGCTCCTAGAAGAAATGATTATGAAATATCCGGACAATATAGATTTACGGTTTATTCGTTGGAGCGTGCAAACACATGCACCTTCATTTCTAAGCTATAGTAAAGATAGATTGCGGGATAAAGAGTACTTGGTTCACAATTTATATAAATTGCCAAATCCCAAGGGCCGAGAAGTAATCTACACCTATTTGAAAGAAGCAAATAGTTATCTCAAAGGCGATCATGTGTTTTCGCAAGCTGAACTGAACGAGCTTTCTAAATAAAACTATTTTGTTGACAGTTGCGATTCATTGCTATTTAGGTTTCAAGACAGAAGGCTAATGTTGTTAGATCTAAAATAGCAAAGTGAAGCAAAGTTTTGGAAGTGTATCATTGCTGCTGACTTGCTGTATTTGAGTGCAAACATTCGAAAGGAGGAAGGAGAAAATCTTCGCATATGCCAAGATTTTTTTTGTTAAAAAATTTCAACTTTGTAATATCAATAGCAATTAAACTTTAAAACGATGGAACAGATATTTATTAATCTCGCAGTAGCAGACGTAAATAAGTCAATGGATTTTTATACACAATTGGGTTTTAAGAATAATCCTCAGTTTTCGGACGAGCAGGGGAAATGTATGGTATGGAGCGAGCATATTTTTGTTATGCTTTTATCCCATGATAAATTTAAAACGTTTACAGAAAAACCACTTGCGGATACAAAAAAGCAGATCGCGGGACTATTTTCGCTTTCAGTTGCGAGTCTTGATCGTGTGAATGAAATCGTTGATAAGGGGCTGAAGGCAGGGGGCATAGAACCAACACCGATGAAGGACTATGGCTTTATGCAGCAACGAAATATTGAAGATCACGATGGACATACTTGGGAGATATTTTATATGGATATGAGTAAATTACCAAACGCCTAAAGTCACATCGAAATAATCCAGTATAAAAGGGTTACTTGTAGTGAAAACAAGTGACCTTTTTTCTGAAAGCCTCTGATGTTATGGACAGAAAGAACCTTGGGGCCACTTTCAAAGCTGCTGGTCTCTGCGAAGTCATGAAGGTTTTGTTTAATTGCTACCCTACTAACCGGAAATTAGTGCATGCTCCCCAAAGCTGATGACGAATTTAATTACTGATCTCATGCGAATATTAAACCATAAGATGCGAATAATAAGTATGGCTTGCCTAATGCTTGGTTACACCTTACATTTGACGAAATGCTAATTAAATTTAGATAACCAGTTAGTTATTGTATACATCATAAAACTTCGTCATGTTTAAAAATAAAAAACTTAGCAAGAATCCGCTCCATTACATTTATGCAATTATATGGATTATTTTATTTGGTTCTATCGCTTATTACATTTATTCCGGTGCGGCTTTTAAACCAGAGAACGGTAAAATTCATTTGGTGGCCATACTTATTGCATGGGTCGTGGAGTATCTTGGGCTTACAATTACTAGTTTGTTATTCCTATTGTATGGAATCTATCGTGGTATAATAACAGTTTTAGAAGAGGAGAAGAATGTCAGCGAAGCTTGAGGTTAGTGTTGCAACAATAATTTATAAGTTAGAAGTATTTTTAATTCTATCAAAGCGCGTCTTTAAATGCTGCCTTCTTGAGCGGCGCAAACGTGATTTTTTTACAGGATAATGTCTATTTTTAGTGATATTGTTAAAGACTAGCGCTACAAGGAATAAAATTAAGCAACCCGATAGTACTGGACTTAATACATACCAGTATCCCATTGAAGAGATTTTTGTTCCACTGCTAACGGCAATAAGTGCGGTTGCTCCACCGGGAGGATGCAAGGTGCGTGTATGTTGCATGCAGACGATCGATAATGCAACAGCAAAGGGAGCAGTCAGCCAGATAATATCGGGAAGAAGCTGTGCGACAGTAACCCCGGCGATTGCAGATACGACATGGCCTCCGATTAAATTGCGGGGTTGCGCAAGAGGACTTTGTATTGCTCCATAAACCAGAACCGAAGAAGCTCCGAAAGAGCCTATCAAAAAGATATTTTCCATGGAAGGTAAATGAAGTGATTGGATATAGGCAATAATAAATATTCCTACAAAGGCACCAATAAATGACCAGAAATGTTCCCAGGGATCGATTAATGTCTCTCGATAAATCACATATCTATAGATCCGTAATTGTCTATGAAGATGGTGTTTCATTTTGTCTGCAAATATATATAGACCAAGCGTTTTAAGTTTTGCGAATTCTATGTTAACTTTTGAAGAATTTATAACATTCAATTCCGATTTGTTGAATGTCAATATACTCCAGGCAGCAAAGTCCATCTAAATAATGTATAATGGTAACCCATTTTACTATTTTATTGGCAATAACAAAGCTTTGGTCTGTGATCAGATTGAAAATTTACCGGGCAAAATTACATTAAAATAATAAGACCTATCTACTAAAATTTTAAATCTCCTTTCTAAAGCTGCCAAAATTAATCAATTCTTTTTAATGCAATTGTTTTCTAGGCGTTTATTAACGCCCATAAAGGGACTATATCACCTGCAATTCTTTTATCCAAAATGACAACACATATTTCTACCGACTTAGCAGAAAGAGGAGAAAAATTAGGATAATACGCATAGAATATTAGGGTATGCTTTGGATTTGTATTGATTTATTCTGTTGATTTTTTGTTAGTTTCTTCTTTTTTTTCCTGTTCTTTTTATTTCGTTTATTCAGCCATATCCATATTCCTGTGATGGGGAGGGAAGTTGCTAGTGTAACGGCTAAGAAAGCAATAATTTTAGAGGGTAGTCCAAATATTGAGCCCATATGGATAGATTTCATCATACGTTGAACCTGCTGCGCCAATGGTAACTTGTCCAAGGGATTATTTTTGAGCAATTGTCCAGATTTGCTATCAAAGAAAGCTTGGTTGATCTGTAATGTGGAATTGGATAAATCTTCCTTAGTCAAGGCAAAAGCGAAGTCCTTCTTTTCAGGAAATGTAATAATGATATTTCCTGATGTAGGATAAAGGGTATTTAGCTGTTGATAGATGGTGTCAAGTATCAAGTAATCTGAAGAGGCTAGTTTATTTGCGTTGCTAATTTTCTCTTTTGTTGATGTCTTCGTTGAACCCAATAGTTGATAAAATTGTTTGTTATACCAGTCAAAACTCCAAGTCAATCCCGTCAAGGTAAAAATAATTAAAAACAGAGAGGCATAGAAACCTCCTACAGCGTGAAAATCCCACACTTTTCTTTTAGTAGACGCGGATGATTTGATCGTGAGACGTTGTTTAAGATTGGATTTATTTTTGGGCCACCAAAGATAAATCCCAATCAGTGCTAGAAAAAGAGCCGCGAGCGCTGAAACTCCCGTGATGGTAGTTCCGATTTTATCGACGAGCAGAAAACGATGAATATCCAGAATATTTTGAAAAAAACGATCACGCTGTTGGCCTTTTGATAATATTTCTCCGGTATAGGGATTGATATAGGCATACCAATATCCCCCCTTCTTTTGTCCATATTGTATACGTATACTTCGGGAGGGGGCGGCTAAAATTTCTATACGAAATAGTTTTTTATCAGGAAAGATAGTCTCAGCTTTCTGTGAAATATGGGCGAGGGAAAGACGATTGTTCTGAACAATTACTTTTTGTTCTTTTGGCCAAAGCAATGGTGTGAGCTCTTTTTCGAAACTCAGTAACATTCCCGTTAAACATATGGTGAAAAAGATTAAACCAAATAACAAACCTAAATAGAGGTGGAGTTTTCCAAGTATATTTTTTAGGATCGTTTGTTTAGCTCTTTTATTTGTCATAGGTGCGCTGCCAATAGAATGAACAGCGCAAAAATACATTATTATTAATAATTATTCTAAATAAACGAAAAAAGTTTCGTCGGGACATTAATCATCCCAATCCTCATCATCACCATAATACTCCTCTGGTCGTCTGTCTAGAGGAACATCTTTGACCACGCGAATGGCAGCATTTCCTAAGTTGACATTAACAAGGAAAGAAGGGACATTAACGGAAAAGTTCCATCGGCCATTGGTCATGTAAACGTATCCACCACGATAGGGATCATAAAATGTTTTGTAATCTCTAAAGTACACATGATGTCTCATATCATAGTGATGTGCACTAGCCCATCTCGGACGACCATGATCGTGTTCATATTCGTGTTCGTATTCATGTTTCCAATATTTGCGATCTTGCTTATCTCGCTCCCGTACATATTTGTCGTACTCTTTTTCCCGTTTTCTGTTATATTTTTCTCGGTCCTTGTTGCCATGCCAGCCATGATCGCCATGTCTTCCATGTTGTGCCTGTGTTAAGGTAGGAGTTGTCAGAATTAGGCCTAAACAACCTGCTGCAATAGATATTAGCTTTTTCATTTCCCAAATTTTCATAGTTGTTATCTGGATTACAAAATCCTTGCCAATTCATAAAATGTCAAGTCCGATCCCCACGTCTCTATATGCCAAAGCTGTCTGGGGTCCGGTTTAAGAGATATTCATGCAGAGGTTAAGATTTAAAGGAAGATGAACATGATAAGAGCGGTGACTAATCAAGCTGGATATACATATGATAATATTCGCCACCTGCGAAAGGCATTTTATGACCAAGTTTGAAACCAATTCTTTCGTAAAGTTTTTGTGCATTGGGATTATTTAAATCAACAAGTAGACCGACTTTTTTAAAACCACATTGCCTGGCATGTGCAATCGCATAGTGCAAAAGTTCTGTTCCGATACCTTTGCCCCGAGCAATGGGAGCAACAGCAATAGAGTCTATATAAAATTCGTCTCCAGCTGTTTCGGCTTCTAGAATCATCGTATTATTGTATTGCTCCTTAATATGATCCAAAATAGGTTGTCTTAATTCAACAAACTGATCACCATCGTAGCCTGTCAATGAACCCGCAATATTTCCATTGTCGTCAATTGCTACAAAAGTGTTTTCATAACTATAGAGATTACCTTTTTGCTTGAAGAACTGTGTTAGAAAATGTATTGCCTCTTTTATATCTTCTTTTTGGATAAAACGAAAGATAATATCTCCCATCGCCTGAAGCATAATTTCAGGTACGACGTGTGCATCACTTGCTTGAGCTTTTCTAATTTTATTTTGTATAGCCATGATTTGAAGAATAAAAACGAAGTTAAGAAACTTGATCGATTTTCGTTAAAGGACTTCTATTGGATTTTTCCGTGGAGATCATACGATAGCAAATAGAATTTAATCGGTATAAGGTATAAGGTATAAGGACGGATATTTGATAAGCGCACTCGAATATCGATCTGCTTATATTCGTACCACATTTCTTATTATTTTTGATGTGTGCTGTTGTCGGTTGAAAAATTGTGGACAGCTCTTTTTCGGATTAAAAACAAATTATAATGATTTTAAGAGCTACAGTTTCTGCTTTTTTCGTTGCTGTCTTCAGCCTCGTTACCAACCTACTCGTACACAATGCAGATTTAAATATGGTTTATGCTGCATTTTGCTGTTCCCCCTATTTTATTGTCATTACATTGGTTTATTTTCACTTTAATAAGTTACGCAAGAAATTTAATGTATTAGAGGAACCAAAATTCGTTTTTGAACTTGGCTACGGTTTTCTTTTTTATTGCTTATTTTCTTTATTGCTCCCCGTACTGCTTTTTTTATCTACGTTGGATGACGAATATGAACATCAGCTTTATGCCGACCTTGGCGGTGTGATTCGGGAGATGTTTCCTTTGATTGTGACACTTAGTGTTTTCCTGACATTCTTTAGCAGCGTGACTATAACCTGGGCGTTAAAATCATGGAAATATTTGGTACCTACATTGTTGGGATTTCTTGTTTTAATCCCTATTATATTTGCATTTTCAACCACGATACGTGAGATTAGCGACTTAAGGGAAGAACGTCTGACACAAGCCGACAATATAAAAGAAGGACGTTACAAGTGGTATTGCGCGATGAGCAATCCTACAGCTTATCCCGTTCAGCTGTACAAAGGCCGTTTTGTCTTTCCAAAAGATAATGATTATGAGTTTACGTTCAGTGAGGGTAATCTAGTGAACTATAATGCGGTGTGGGGACAAGCTGGTGGTGGGTCGTATGAGCAGGTGATGTCATTGCCTAAAGCATTGGATATTACCTGGTATTCTTTTGTAGAAGACAATTTTTACCGTATGAACGGTCCGGTAGATTACAACAAACTACGGGCGTTGTTCGGTACATCATATGCCGAAAAAGGAGCTACTAACACTATTGATGAACATTATAATAAGATTATTTTGGGTTTTGCTCCCGGCGGTGTACTTGTTATATGGGCTGCCGGAACAGGACGTCGTCAAATCGAAATAGGTCGTTATCAAGCTGAAAAAGTAACGATTAATGAGGGAGATCAATCTAAACTTCCTGGAGAGTATGGTAATATCTTTAACCAGGAATGGCGTGAACATGTACTGTCCGATACATCGATTATTCCCTCGGATATTCGGCGAGCTATCGCAGATAAACCGATTCCATACGGTTATTGGGATAAATTACGGGTACGTTATCCTGTCCAGCCTAAGTTTGTATTGTCATCTGACATAAAAACATTCGATGCAGACTTCGAATTTTATAATGCTGAGCGTGTTGTTTTTGATGAAAGTCTTCGGTATATGGATATGGAGTCCCGAGGGATTCCCAAAGATATTTATGTTAAATGGTATGATCAGCATAATAACCGATGTGCAGCCCGGTTTATTTTTGATGAAAATGAAACTTTTCAAAACTTTGCCTCGTTTTTTGGCGATAAAAAAGACGTAGGGGCTGAGTTGGAAATCAGTATTGATACAAAGACTAAAATAGCGAAAGCAATGTTAAAAAATAGCCGGGAAAGTAAGCTTCTTTTGGAAACGCAAGTGATTGCTTATGGCGAGCATTTTTAAACACGGAGACGTATATGCTATTATAGTTGCTTTTGCATATTATAATTTGGAATTTCGACTTCATTCCGTACTTGCATCTGCTCGGTGGTCACTTTAAATCCATTGGCCTCATAAAAAGGTTTCGCGGTTTTACTAACATCAGCTGTTATAAAAGTACTTTTTTGTCTTTTTGCTTCATTTTCCAATGTGCTATAGAGCTGTTGTGCAATCCCCTGTCGTTGAAAATCTCTGTGGACATACATGACATCGACATAGTTCCCCTGATCTAGGGAAGCAAAACCCACAATTTTACCATTTAGGATAGCAATGATAAAATATTGGTTTTCGATTAAGCGATGCCAACGTTGCTGATCACCTGAAGACGATTTCCAGGCAGCAATTTGTTCGCTGTTATAATCATCGCTACAAATTGTGTCGATTGTTTCAGAAAATAATACCGATATTTCTTCAAGCTCCTGCAAAACTCCTTTCCGGATGATTAATTTCCCTTGCTCTGCTTGTGTTTTATTCATGTTTTTCGAAAAGTATCAAATAGTTGAGCAATAAAAAAACGATTTATAAATATGATTGCCCCAAAAGAGTATTAAATTTTAATAAAAACATATAATTATGTTAAAGGTATAAATATTATATTTATAACCACAAGTTGAAGCGTCTATTTGCTTATCAACAAATCAGTATTAACCAGTTTCATGGAAAAGTTGAGTTATTTAGTTTCAACAGATCGTGAAATTAATGTGACAGCGATTCCAATAGGTATGTGAATTACTGAAATTGACCTTTTTGAGCATGAAAACCATTTTATTTTGTCTGTTTGTATTCATTATAATGCTGTTGCCGTTTAATATCAGTCGCGCGTACGGACAATCTGTTGCGAAAATATCCACCACTAAGAATCCCGTTGCCCAACTTGAAGCAGCCCTTCAATTGCCAATTAAATTTGAAGGAGATACCCTTAAATTGAAAAATGCTTTGGCACCGCTTTTGGAAATGGCAGAGAAAAAAAGCAGTGTTGGGCTAAAGTGGGCTTATTACATGCGTATGGCTGATGGGTTATCTATAGCCTATGATCGCATAAACCCTGCATCTGAGCGATATTACCGATTGGCTGAACAACTGCTTCGTATACATCCAGACACTGAATTAGAAATGCTTGGCTGTGCGCGTGAAGGATACTATAATTTTGTCTATAGACGGGTAAAAGAAGCATTCCCATTCTTTCTACGGGCGAATGATTTAAAATCTAAAGTTAATATCAGAAAAATTCCGTTAGTGGTAAAGCATTACCAATTTATGGCAAGTTTTTATAGTTATATAGGAGATCAGGCAAACGCTGTTGTCTATTTAGAAGATGCTTTACCTTTTACAAAAAGCGCTTCACGGGAACGTGTTGATCTGATCAATTCTATTGCTGTATATCTCGCAAAGGACTCGCTAAATCACCAGGCCTTTACATATTTAAACCGAGCAATGACAGAGGCTGAATTAGCGAAGGATTCGGTTTGGATTGGTATCATTTCGGGTAATCTGGCGGATCATGCCTGGCGAAACGGTAATCGTGAACACGCAATCGCTTTGGTGAAGAAAAATATAGACCTCTCGATGCGATATAACGAACGTAAAGATGCCATGCGTGCAAACCTCAATTTAGCAAATTGGTATATCGAGCTGAAAGAATGGGAATTGGCAGAGCGATACGTGCTAGCCTCTGAAAGTCTCATGGAAGACAAACCCTATTTTTTAAAATATAAAATGGAATTGGCAAAATCCAAGTCTGGAATCATGCGGGGATTGGGACGCAGCGGGGAGGAGTTAAAGCAATTGCATTTGTATCTGATGTTGAAAGATTCTTTAGAAAAGAGAGTGAATGATAAAGAGATTCAGAGAATGCTTTGGCAAAGGGAATCTGAAAAATACAATAGAACTATCCAAGCTACCGAGGAAAGGCGCATTCGGACAAAACGAATGTATCAGTTCGTAGGTATTGTTCTTATCTTGATTTTTGCAATTGTCGTATTATTAGTCAATAAATCAAAAATTAAAATCAAGATGCGCAATACCTTATTGGAGAGAGATCAACTTGCACTTGCTTACGAAAAACAATTGCTGGACCAGGAGCTGCTGATGCTAAGAAATTCACTTAATAAATCTACCGATACGATCCGTCAGAACGATGTTACTATTCAACAGCTTAGGGAAGAACTTGTAAAGATCTCCGAAACTGACCCAGCATATATGACCCAGGTCACAGATAATTTGAATGCACTTTTGCAGTATCACATTATGACTGATGAACGCTGGCAAAAGTTCAAACAGGTTTTTAATAAAGTTTATCCAGCTTATCTGACACAAATGAGGCAAACCTATCCAAAAGTCACAGAGAACGACCTCAAAATATTGGCATTGCTCAAATTGGACCTAAGTAATGCCAGTATGAGTGAACTTCTTTGTGTATCGGTCGAAGCAGTGCGTAAAGCTAAACAGCGGCTGAAGAAAAAATTGGAGCAAACTCAAGAATAAAGATTTTGAGGCCCTGTATGCTGCATTAGTTGGAGTTAAGGAATGTTAAAAATGAGGCATGATTATTTATTTAGGTTATATTCAGTTCAGCGTTTAAATTCTGTTTATAACGATCACGCCAATTATGAAGTATATTTCTTATTGAAGCACAACAAGATGTTAGCAGTGAGTTTCAAATTTTTTAGATTCATTATCTTCTTTAATTTATTTGTGACGGGCTGTATTCTTCTGCAGTCGCCACGTTTTATGTTAAACCCCACTGGTATAGTGTCGTTTTACATGTTCATATTTTGGCTTAAAGTTTTCGGTTCTATTATTTCTGTTGCCGCCGAATATATATTTCATCTCCCTAAAAAGGAAGTTTTTCTGAAAAACTTACATATATCCCCGATTCGGATCCTGGCATGGCTTACTACAATTGATTTTTTATTATTTATATTATTATGCATAATGCTGAAATTTTATCTGACAACAATTTGTATATAGATAGTCTATCGTTTAGTCGCGGTGGAAATGATATTATTACAAACCTTTACTTAACATGTGGACCTAATGAGGTGGTCGGAATTTTGGGAAGAAATGGGAGCGGAAAGTCTACGTTAATGAAAATTATATTTGGACAGACCAAACCTGATTTTGCTTTTATGCGCTGTCAAGGTGAGAAATTTGAAAAGGGTTACCAAACGAGGAAGATTGTATATCTGCCCCAGGAAGGTTTTTTGCCTAGACAATTGCTATTGTCAGAAGCACTTCACTTTTTTGAATTAGATGACCCAAATTTATTGCAACTTCCCTTTATTCAACAGAATTTTAAAAATCGTTTAAGTCACCTGTCATTGGGAATGATTCGTTTTTTTGAAACGCTATTGATTTTGCATACCAAACATTCATTCGCTTTGCTTGATGAGCCCTTTGTTGGTCTTAGTCCCATTTATATAGATTTGATAAAAGAACATATTCAGTTGGTCAAACATCGAAAGGGGATATTGATCTCAGATCATTATTTTAGACAGGTAATGGATATCAGTGATCGATTGTACCTCCTAAAAGATTCACGTTTGATTCAGGTTTTGAATGAGGATGACCTGATATTTGGAGGGTATTTAAATCATATGGATTAATCAAGTGGGTACAGAAGCCCACTTGATTAATATTATAGCTGATTAAACGCTATTGAAGATCTATTTTGCGTTTTTTGCAGTCACGTTAAGTTCAATGTCTACATTTTGTGCAATCATCCAGTCTTGAGGATTACCTTCTGTACCATAAGTAAGCCCCCAGTCTTGTCTTTGGATCGTAAATTTAGAATAGAATGTCACTTCGTCACCATTGAAAGTTATTTTTGCAGGGAACGTTACATTCACTGTTTTATCTTTGATTGTTAAATTACCACTAACAGTATTTGTTGCATCGGCAACAACACTTTTTCCTTGCGTTGCATCGAATGGTCCAACTTTAGTGATTTCGAATTTTGCAGTTGGATATTTTGCTGTGTCAAAGAAATCAGCGCTTTTTAAATGTGCGTCTAGGTCTGAAGATTTTTTGCCACCCGATGTTGCAGGGTCTACTGAGGCTGTGTCTGTCAGAATAGAGTTGACATCAATGGTGAAAGAACCACCAGTAACTGCGTTATTTTCAGCTGATAGTGTACCTTCACTTTTCAAAATACCATATCTTGGGTTTAAACCACCTTTATGGTAACCAGTCCATTTTAATGAGCTTTTATCTGCTTCAACTGTATAAGTCTGTCCTTTTTGTTCAGTTACTTCTTGTGCAGTTGTTGTTGTGGCTTTGTCACCGTTTGTATTTTGACAAGAAGCCAATAACAGGATAAGGGCTAAACCCGAGATCAATTGCTTTTTCATTTTTAATCGTTTTATTTTTATATGTTATTTACACCTTAAATTCTGACAGCATCAACTGTGCCAATTCGCACCTTCTTATGTTGCCGATACAAAGGTAGATGATAGATAGTTTATTTTTGGTATCAGTTTCCTTAAAGAAACTACTTTCCAAAAAGATAGTGTGCTGTAACTTTATAAATCTGTATTTTTGTAGGTATTAAAAATCATCATCGTAAAATCGCAGTTTTCAATTTTACAGATATTAGGATAATCAATGAAGACGGTGAGAGATCGATAAAGAATAATAAAATGAAAAAAGAAGCAACTTTAACATCTTCGGGCGCCTGCAAAACACGTATACTGGCCATTAATGATACCATGGAGATTTTGGCAGGAAAATGGAAATTTCATATTATTGGCACATTGATGCTTGTTGAAAAATTACGTTTCATGGAACTTTTACGTGAAGTAGACGGTATCGGTGCCAAAATGCTGTCTAAAGAACTTCAGGATTTGGAAATGAATCAGTTGATTAAAAGGACAGTGTTGAATACTAAACCTTTAACGGTGGAGTACGAACTGACAGCATGTGGCAAGACCCTAGGTCCTATTATCGATGAAATTGCCAAATGGGGAATTACCTACAGAAGTACACTCTATACCAAAAATGAGACTGAAGTTGCCATGAATTAGTGCGATTAGTTTCCTGTTCTCTGGAAGATTTGTAGAATTACCTGTAAAGAACCTGATACGTTGAACGCAAATTCGGTTGATTATAGACTGAAAAACTATAATAATTGTAAGTTTGTTATAGAATTTACAGTCTAATCTACTAAAAAGAAGACAGGATGCGGTTACAACGATTATTTTATTTATCTCTTGGAATTTTGAGTATAAGCAGTTGCGCAGTTACCAAAAAAGCCCAGCGCCAAGAGATCCCCTTTGATGAAGGTATCAAAAAGATTAACCATGTGGTTGTTATCTATATGGAAAATCATAGTTTTGATAATCTTTATGGCGAATTTAAGGAGGCCAATGGCATAGCGAATGTCAAAAAGGGTGAATTTTTGCAAGTGGATGAAAATGGGAAAGCTTATCAATATCTACCTGAAATCCCTCGCAATAACTCTTTTCCAACCAATCTCCCCAATCAGTTTTTTAATATAGATCAATATGTTCCTTCCGACAAGGCAACGCCGGATGTTACACACCGTTTCTATCATAACCAATTGCAGATTAACGGTGGAAAAATGGACAAATTTGCACTGTATAATGATTCCAAGGGATTGGCGATGGGATATTATAATACGGAGAAATTGCCACTCTATCCATTTGCCAAAGATTATACATTATGTGATAACTTCTTTCAGAGCGTATTTGGCGGATCCTATTTAAATCACATTTATATGATTTCAGCGGCGGTTCCGGTTTGGCCCAATGCGCCCAGTTCGATGGTGGCTAAGCTCGATGCAAATGGTAAGATGATAAAAGATGGTGTCGTTACTCCTGATGGCTATGCCATCAATCATGTACTGTCCCGAAATAAACCTTATCCTGCCAAATCCGATACATCAAAATTATTGCCATCTCAGACGATGCCTACAATTGGCGATCGCCTGACTGAAAAGAATGTTAGCTGGGCCTGGTATTCAGAAGGCTGGGATGATGCTGTTGCCGAACGTAAAAATAACTTTGCCTATAATCATGAGCCTTTCTTATATTTTGCCAATTTTGAAGAAGGCAAAGAAGGACGAAAACACATGAAGGACCAAAATGATTTTATCAAGGCTGCCAAAGAGGGAACACTTCCTAGTGTATCTTTTGTTAAACCAGGTGGGGGCAATGATGAGCATCCCGGAAGTTCGGCCGTTTATTCCTCAGAGCAACTTGCTGTTAATCTGATCAACGCTGTACTGGAGGGGCCCAATGCAAAAGATGCCTTAGTGATTTTAACATACGATGAATTTGGTGGCTTCTTTGATCACGTTAACCCGCCGATCATAGATCGCTGGGGACCTGGAAGCCGGATCCCGGCAATTGTTATTGGACCATTCGCTAAGCGTGGAGTCGTCGACCATACACAGTATGAGACCGTCAGTATTCTTTCATTGATAGAGCAACGTTGGGGAATAGAACCCCTGGCTGATAGAGATAGAAAAGCAAATCCTTTTAGAAATGCGCTCGTTTTCAAGTAGGCTATCTTTCGATCGATAGGAAATTCGGATATGTGTAAGAAGAGTATCGTTATAATCCTTATGTTGACGATTGTATTTATCCTAGGATTTACGACAGGACAATCAGCTTATACAAAAGAAAGAGGCGCCTCTGCTCGTGAGCATCTGATTCAGAAAGAAGTTTTGGATCAGATGCTGTCTTTTAAGGCCTATATTAAAGATACGCTTGCTGTTGAGGTTCACAAAGAAGAAATAGATGCTGTGGGGTTGCGACAGGCATTTTCGAAAACCAGAATGCTTTTTAAAAGATTTGAATGGGCTTCGGAATATTTTACTGCGGATCTATCCAAAAGGTTGAACGGGCCGCCGGTGGAGGAAGTGGAAAATGCGGATTTATTGGATCCGTCTTTAGCCAGAGGGGTGGAGCCGGTGGGATTGCAAGTGATCGAAGAGCTTATCTATCCCACATTCGATGCCAACAATAGGCAAAAGCTAATTCGTGAAATTGAACATTTAACCACAAATACGGATTATTTGATTTCCTATTTCAAAGATCATCAATTGGAGGATTGGCGCATTTTGGATGCTTCGAAACTTGAAGTATTTCGGATTATATCTTTGGGGATCACCGGATTTGATAATCCACTCTTTCAAAACAGCATGATGGAAGCGTCAGTTGCTCTAGGAAGCTTGCAAAACATACTTCTTCATTATGGTACACGTAAAGAAAGCCTATTTTTAACACTGACCAAGGCGATTAATTATCTTCAAGGGAATACTGATTTTAATTCTTTTGACAGAGCATTATTCATTACACAATTTGCGAATGAAATCAGTACGGAAATAGCGGCTTTAGAACGAAATCAAACTGGACCTAAAATTAAGTATAATAGAATGCTGAGACAGGGTGTAAATACCATGTTTGATCTGGATGCATTTAATGCGGACGCTTTTTCTCCCGGGCCGAAATTTCATTTATCAGATGAAAAGATTGTATTAGGCGAAAAATTATTTTATGATGTGGCTTTGTCTGGTACCCATACCCGAAGTTGTGCTTCCTGCCACAATCCCAACCTTGCTTTTACCGATGGAATGGTGCTGCAAGAAGATATTCATACCTCAGGACGGTTATTGAAACGGAATACTCCTACTTTATTGAACGCGGCTTTACAATCCAATTATTTCTATGATATGCGGTCATTGACACTGGAAGACCAGATACAAGATGTTATTGGAAATAAGCAAGAGATGGATGGCTCAATGACAACTATTGTGCAATACGTTTCATCAGATGAAATTTATAAATCGTTGTTTAATAAGGTCTTTGCTACAGGGAGCAAACCTGTCTCTGCCGATCAAATAGCCAATGCACTAGCTTCTTATATCCGTAGTCTAACTAAAATCAATAGTCGATTTGATGTATATATGCGTGGAGACCGAACTGCATTGTCTACTTCTGAGGTGGATGGCTTTAATTTATTTATGGGTAAGGGAAAGTGTGCAACCTGTCATTTTCTTCCATTATTCAATGGTGTTACGCCGCCCAAATTTATACAAAGTGAGGTGGAGGTTTTGGGCGTGCCTAGGTCTCAAAAAGATACTGTTCTTGATGCTGATTTAGGGTATTACACCATTATTGGTGTTGATTCATATAAATATGCTTTTAAAATTCCTTCTGTCCGAAATGTGAAAAAGACGGCACCTTATATGCATAATGGAATTTATCAGAGCTTGGATGAAGTCGTGGAATTTTATAATAATGGCGGCGGGGCAGGATTGGGTATCAAATTACCCAATCAGACATTGTCAGATGAAAATTTGCATCTGACCGAAAAGGAGAAGAAAGACATTATTGCATTTATGGAAAGTCTCGAAAGCCAATAAAGTGGTTTGCGGGGCATCTCTTTTCTATCGATTTTTCTGATTGGCTAAGGCGTTTTATTAAGCTGAAATGAGGGGAGCATATTGGTTTCTCGGGATTGATAACAGCCAAGTTAGTTTGCCTTTTGACTATAGGAACAAACTATAATACATAGAGTAGCCAGTTGTTCCGTCGAGCCATTGTATCAGTTCTTTATGACTATAACGAAAACCTGCTCTCTCGATAGCGGCTTTTGAAATCATATTTATTTCACGATGGCTTATGGTTAGTTTTCTCAAATGATTTCTTGTGGCCCAGACCATTCTTATTTTATACAAAAGACTCGATAAACCTAATTTTCTATACTGAGGCTGTATGAAAGACTGACCAAAGTAGGCTTCTTCTTTATTCAGCAACAGCATGCTCGTTATCCCAATCATTTTTTCGTTTTCAAAAAGACCAAAAACGATGCGTGGGTATCGTATGCGTTCTGCCCAATCCATATCAGATAGTTCTATTTCAGGAGGAAAACTCTGTCGAAAAAGTGTAGGTTCGGTTTGAATTGACTCGATACGCATTGCTTTATAAAGTGCAGATTCGCTCTCTGCCAGCTGGCGTATATGGAATGAACCAGATTGAAATGTTAAAACGGATGCTGACATGGAGTATTGATGCTGTCTTAATGATTAATTCTCATATTATAATGCGAAAATATATATTATTATCTGGACTTCAAATGTGGTATTGTATTCATTTCTAATTGTTGATACCGGTGAGTATGCCGAAAGAACTTTGACAATATATACATACAATGGAATAAGCCACGCTATCATTAAAACAATGCGTGATTATATTCGCTGTAATTTTGCCGGATGCGCCAGTAAAGTATCAGAAAAGAAATTTCACTAGTAGCTCTCCGTCAATCGTACTGAAATATAAGAATGGAACTACAGTAGTTCAGCTATTCTATTTTCTAAATCTTCCAGATCAAAAGGTTTGGCGAGATAGCTGTCTGCTCCAGCTTGCTGGGCTAGCGTTTCGATATCGGTATTAGCGGATAGATAAATTACGGGGATATTACGATATAAGGGATGATTTTTGAGCAGACGTGTGGCTTCTACACCGCCTATTTTGGGTATCCAATTGTCCATCAAAATTAAATCAGGACGTACCTCTTCTACCTTTTCGATAATATCATGAGAAGTTTCAGAGACGGCCATGTTATAGCCATTTGTTTCGAGTATTATTGTACATATTTCAAGGACATGTTTATCATCGTCCAACATAAGTATTGTTTTATTTGACATGTTGCAGCTTTAAAAAAGGTGGAGCTAAATTAAATAAAAAGCCATCGAGAGAATATGGTTAAAATACCGATTCTAACAAGTATAAACCCCTATTTTGGATGTAGAAAACTGAAAAATATAGCAAATATGTGGAGTGGTCTAATTTTGAACTTTCAAAATTAGTATTATCTTTATTTTTTTAATTAATACCCAATTTTGTCCTGAATTATAATGAAAAAATACAACTTTATTCCCAGCTGGCATCTCCTATTGCTTCTGTCATTAATCATGGTAGGAAATTGCCTCTTCGCTTTTGAGAAATCGAAACAAGCGTATTTTCAATTGAAAGTATATCATTATGAGAGTGATGAGCAGGAGAAAGTCATCGATAAGTATCTTGAGTTGGCTTATCTACCGGCATTGCATAAATTGGGATTTAAAGAGGTCGGTGTATTTAAGCCCTTAGAAAATGCTGCTGGTCAAGATAGGTTAGTTTATGTGTTCATCAGTGCTTCTGATCTCAATTTACTGGTTAATTTGGATCAGCGGCTGGCCAATGATCAAAAATACCTAGAGGCCGGTAAGGCATATATGGAAGCAAGTTATAGTCAGCCTCCTTTCAAGAGATTGGAGACAATATGGATGAAAGCATTTGAAGGAATGCCCAAATCAGCGCTTCCTAAATTATCCGCTGAAAAAAGTAAACGCATTTATGAATTACGAAGTTATGAGGCCGCAACGGAGCAACTGTCTGCAAATAAGATAGCGATGTTTAACAATGGAGAGATTGATATTTTCAAAAAACTGAATTTTAATTCTGTTTTTTATGGACAGGTGATTGCCGGTAGCACGATGCCTAACTTGATGTATCTGACGACCTTCGAAAGTATGGAAGATCGGAATATACACTGGAAAGATTTTGGACCTTTATACAAACCAATGCAAGATTTACCGCAATATCAGAATAATGTATCGAAGAATGTTACGTTGTTATTACATCCTACAGCATATTCTGATATTTAATGGTCGAGTTGGGTTTATCTTCTTCTAACAAGCAATTTAAATTTTTTGCACCAGTTAAAGAAGTTAGCCAGGGCTTTTCTGTCCAATTTTTCAAAATTGTAAATTTTATGGTAATAGGGAAGGGCATTCGTATAAATATCTGTATTTGCTAATACTAGCATTGAATTGCTGCCATTTTGTCGAAATCTTTGCCTAGGATCGTGTTATTTTTTTAGGGCTGATGAATACGCTCTCGAATTTAAACATTTGTCAAGATATTAATGATGTTTTTTCTATACTCGGGATCTTTTTCTCGAAGTTCAAGGATATTGTGTTTTAAATCAATATTGACATACCATTCCGCATAATGATGTTTTTCATTTGCGTCGTCAAAGAAAACTTTGGCTTTAATATATTCCTCATCAAAATATTCGGGTTGTCCACTGACAATAAATGCCGTCGATCCAATAGTATCGTGCATTTTAGAGGATGCACCTTCGATTTTAAAGAGACTATTTAAGGCTTTAGTAAAATTGTCACTTAACTTTCCAATCGAATAGAAGTTAATTCCTTCGCGATAAAATCTTTGTTTATCGACTTCAGTATTGACAATACCTAATTTCATGTCGGGACGAAAGGCGATTGCCAATCCGACCGTCTCTCTACCCCACAGCCCTTTAGCTTGGACAATATGATGTTCGTCATCATCTTTCCAATATTTGGTGACTGTCAGTTGTAAATCTACAAAATCGTCATCTTCACTAACGTCAATCTGTCTCAAATTGCTTTGTCCTTTCAAGAAATTCAAAAAGCGCATAATCATCCTGTTAATTTGGTGTTAAGTTCCATGGCACAGTGATGATACCAGAAGATATGCTACAAGTATCATTTACGCTGGAAGCTTTTGGCTATTAAACTAAATATACTAATTTTTTATTGAAAAAAAATAGACTGTAATAGGCTGAATTGCGTAAAAAAAGAATTATTTACAAAGGAAGTTTCTTCGCCTTTTTTTCGGATAAAATCTCTTTGGAGATACGCTCATTGATATTGATTTTTGCATGAATAAAAGTGAAGATGACTGTACCATATTCTCTTGCGTAACGATTTGTGATGGAGTCGGCCAGCATTGATTTGCTGAAGAAGGGACTTGTTATTGCAAGTTCTCTTTCTCGTTCCCAGCGGTCTTTAATTCGAATCACATTGCTGTATGCTTTATTCAAATCAAACCAATTGATGTAGTCTGCGTTGAATGAAACAGCCTTTATTCCACGTTTGGAATAATAGTTGATCGCGCCGGCCTGACCATAATTGTCGCAAAGTACAAGGGTATTTTCCGATTTGGGTATTTGATCATACACACTATCGACTTTTTGGGCAAGTTCTTTCCATCCCAGCATATCTGCAAAATCCTGTGGGAGCGGATGCTCTTTGCCATCTTCCCATGTTAACAATCCATATTTCCTATATTTATCAGGATGGTTCACAAAATAGGCAGGATTTCTATTGGGGAATGCAAGATTGTAGATCGGAAGGAATAGGATGGCCGTTAAAGCGATCAAAATAGGTTTTAAAATTTGACCAGTTTTATTTTCCAAAAGTGATGAAATATAGACTGCGCCAAAAGCAAAATATATCGGGTACAGACCTATCGCATAATAGTCTTTTGCTCTCAGCAATAGGAAAATTCCAAGGGTAATGAAGAAAGAGTAGAAAAATAGGCGGTATGCTTTAAATGCAGGGTATTTCAGGAGTGCATACAAACCTAAAATGACTACAGGAAAGGTTCCGAAGAAAAATAGAAACTGAGATCGCATGAAATTCCACCTATTGACATGCACAAGCTGTGTATCTTGAAGTTCCTTGAAATGAACAAATACGGGGAAGTTATTGCGGTACTGCCATATTAAATTAGGAAGGATAATCAGTATGGCGGTAAGTATCGCATAGTACAATTTTTTTTCTGCAAAGATTTTTCGTTCCGGAACCAAAGCGACAGCAGGGATAAGACCCAAGATCAGAAATAGGATGTTGTATTTATTCAAAAACCCAAATGCAAATACAAAGGCTATGTAAAATAGCCACTTGGGTTGTTTGTTGTTTAAATATTTTATGATGAGGTAGTACATGGAAGTCCAGCATAAGACATCAAAAGAATTGGGTTGATACAAACCATTTAAGCGAAATAGGACTGAAAATATGACGCAAGAACATCCAAAGATCAGTGCAAAGAGATTCCCTTTGAGCGCTTCTATTGTTTTCCAGACAACAAGAATCGTGAGGGCTCCAAAAAGTGCCGGAAAAAACTTGATCCAAAAAACAGAATTACCCAATAATTTGATCAGATAGGAGATCCAAGATGTTAGTGGCGGAACAGAAAGGAATCCCCAGGCAAGATGGTTCGCTTGATCTAAATGTAAAAATTCATCACGTTGCAATTCATAGGTCGGACTGATCAACTGATATTGAATGATGAATTTAAAAAGGATTAAAGTGATGAGAATAATTCGGTTTCTATGGGTCATCTTGATCTTTGTTTAGGGAAGTCATCTACCAATTTACGATAAAAATACAATGAAAACCGGGTTATTTTTTGTTTTATTTCCTATTCAAAACTATAAGGGAATTGAGGTGTTTGCCTCTTTATTTTTTTGAAACTCACTTGGAGTTACACCAAACGCTGCTTTAAAGCAGGTCGCGAAATAACGTGGATCTGAAAAACCAGTCTCAAAAGCCACTTCACTCACTGAGATGGACCGATCTTTTTCCATGATTTGACAAGCATGTTTTAGTCTTATGTTTTTAATAAATTCGCTGGGAGATACATTCAATAAAACTTTTGTCTTTCGATACAGTGTTGACTTGGACAAGCCTAGTATATCTCCAAGTTTGACTACATCAAATTGATCGTCCGAAAGATGTTGCTGGATAACCTGAATCATCTTGTGCACAAACTTTTCATCTAATGGCGTGTGATCAAGTGTTGCTATATTAATCTGTGTATTATTTTGGAAAACGAGTTGACGGCAGCGTTTATTGATGATGAAGCTTTGGATTTTGGCTTCTAGGACTTTAATCTCAAATGGCTTGCTAATATAACCATCGGCACCTGCTTGATAGCATTCAATACGATCTTCAATGCTATTTTTGGCCGTTAAGAGCAAAATGGGAATATGGTTGAGCTCGGCATTTGATTTTATGGTTTTACAAAAATTGAGACCATCGAGTTCGGGCATCATAATATCACTTACAATAATATCAATTTCTGTATTTTCGAGCACTTCCAATCCCTGAAGACCATTATTTGCGATATGGACCTGATAATTGTGGGCTAAAATTCTAGCCATAGTTGAACGAAGCTCTTCATTATCTTCCACTAAAAGTAGGTTAAGTCTAGGCTGTAATATATTTTTTGATAGAGGCTGATCGACGGCATTAGACTCAATAATGGTCGCTTTAATTTCTTCGGCAAAAGGTTGTTCCATCACGTCTATTCCTTTCTTACAATAGTATTGTTTATCTACTGGAATGGTGATCTGAAACATACTTCCGATACTTCTTTGACTCTCCACATGGATTACACCATAATGAGCCTCTATCAGTTGTTTCGTTACCGAAAGTCCAATACCATTACTTTCAAGATGTTTTGTAGAATTATTGGTGTAGAAGGCGGTAAAAATTTTATCGACGTCTTCGGGGTATATTCCTACGCCGTTATCACGAACATAAATGAAGAGTCTATTGGAATCTATTCCTTCTTCTACATGATAAGAAAGCGTAACCTTTCCACTTTGCTCGGTATATTTAAATGCATTTGATAGGAGATTGAAAAGAATTTTGTCGATTTTGTCGATGTCATAGAAAAGGATTTCGGGACAGTCTCCATGTTGAATTTCAAAATCGATGTTTTTCTTTTTGGCAATTGGACCAAAATGCATGGCTCCCAATTGAGTAACAAAAGAGGGGAAATTGGATGCACTGATTTGTAGCTTCATGCCGTTGTTTTCCATTCTTCTGAAATCTAAGATTTGTTGAAGTAGCCGTTTTAGTCGGCTTAGGTTAAGGCGTATTTTATCAAATTGTTCCAAACTATTTTTGGTAGTCATCTGAACATCATCAACTAAACAGGATATAATAGTTAACGGTGTGAGTAAGTCGTGTGAAATATTGGTAAAATAACTGAGTTTGGACTGCGTTAGCTCCTTAGTCTTTTCTTTTTCAATTTGGGCAATTTTTAGATCACCGCTCAATTTTAAACGTTTAAAAGAATAATTTATAAAAAAGAAGACAATCCCGCCGAAAATACATGCGTATAAAAAGTAAGCTAAATTGCTTTCGTAGAATGAAGGTTTCTTTATTATTACAATTTGAGTAAAAGTTGTACTCCACTTATTGTACAAGTCCGTCGATTTGACTAAAAATCTATAGCTCCCTTTGCTTAAATTGTTATATGTCGCAAAGATACGATCTCGAGGGGCGTAGATCCATTCTTTGTCAACACCTTCTAATTTATAAGCATAACGGATTTTTCCTTCCTGCGTAAAAGGCAGGGTGGAGAAGGATATTTCAATGTTTTGATCTTGGGGATTCAGCGTCAATTTAGGGGGGACATCACTGAATATTCCCTGTTTTGATTCTAGGATAATGGACTTATTATTAATTTTTATGTCCGAAATAAGAACTTTTTCTTTGAAATTAGGTAAAATGCTATGGTCATTGAGCTGCACTATACCGTTGTAACCTCCAAAATAAATGGTATTGGACGTTTTATCCACGGCATAGGCCCGCTTGGAGAACATACTGACCTGAAGGCTGTCGGAGGCAGAAAATTCACTGATGTTCTTGTTGGAGTTGCTAATCTTGTATAAATTACGCGTAGTAGATAACCAAGTATAACGATCAAGACAGATAACATCTAGAAGCTGGTTTTTCTCAAATAATGTATTATTTGCGATTTCTGATACTTTTTGGTTAGCGAGCTGATAGTTCAACAGTCTATTATCTTTCGTACCAATCCATAAATTGCCATTATGATCAATATCCATTGTTTCAATCTGGTCGCTTTTTAAGCCCGGAGTCTCTTTACCAATATGAGCGAGTATGGACTGGAAATTATGGGTGTCGATACAATAGATTCCATTTTCTTTGGTTGCAATCCAAATATGGTTTTGATTGCCCTGTGCAATAGCTACTGGTTGATCCTTTATTTGGGGAATAATTGTGATGTTTTCGGATTCCGACCTTTTCAGGAGCAGACCCTGTGTTGTTGCGATCCAAAGCCGTTTTTCTTTATCTGTAAAGAAAAAAGAGGGTATCCCCCGATGGTCGATATGTTGGGTTAAATCTATCTTCCGTAAGAATTTGATATTATTGTTTGTCTTTTGAAAGACATTAATTGACGGTTCATACGCTGAACCTACCCAAAGTTCTTGTCTAAAATCTGTGGCGCAAGTAACCGCACGTATAGAAATCAAGTCACTTGCGTCCTAAACGTTTAAAAAGTGGCGGTGTTTGGATATAGCAAAGTTGCTATATTTAAATTTTCAAAATTATAACACACCGCCATGATAAATTTAAATGTTTTTAGTCTGATTTTATCTCTTATCGACCGCGAATTATTCAAAGATTTGGTTTCAAAGCACAAAAGTGACAAACATCAGAAAGGGATCAACAGCTGGACGCATCTAGTCAGTATGCTTTTCTGTCATTTTTCCTCGGCAGATTCGGTTCG
>JALAGS010000020.1 GCA_022712315.1 Sphingobacterium sp.
ATTAGCCACTGTTAATAACCGAATCAAAACAGACACATGAGACAGGGACCACAGGATGTACTCGGCAATCACGGAACAAACACCATTTTTACGGTTTGGAATTTTAAGGAAGGCACACCAATCAAAGAAGCTTTTCAGCGCATTTGTGCTTTGGTAATCAACCTTAACCATTCTGCTTATGTCCGTTTTCCGGATGACAACGCCAGCTGCATCATGGGGATTGGTTACAATGCATGGCATTTGCTGGATTTGCCCAAACCATTACCGAAAGAGCTGGAGGAATTTGAACCCATTGTTGGAAGCCGTTATACTGCCGTTTCTACCAAAGGCGATTTGCATTTTCACCTGAAAGGATCCAACTCAAGCATCTGTTATGATATGGCAGCAGATATTGCCAAAGTACTTTCTCCGGTGGCAGATTGCGTGGACGAAGTCCACGGATTCCGTTATTGGGATGGCCGTTCCATTCTCGGTTTTGTAGACGGAACCGAAAATCCTGAAAGCAATTTGCGCGAATATTTTGGTTTAATTGGTGATGAAGATGAGGTTTACAAAGGTAGCAGTTATCTTTTTGTCCAAAAGTATATTCATGATTTGGCGGCCTTTAAGGCACTTCCGGTAGAAGATCAGGAAAAAGTTTTTGGCCGCTACAAAGACAGCGATGTTGAGATGACGGATGACATCAAACCTCAAAATTCACATTCTGCATTGGCCAATGTGGGTGATGATTTCAAAATTATCCGCGATAACCTTCCGTTTGGTAATATGTCAACCAACGAGATGGGAACGTACTTCATTGCTTATGCAAGTACTTTCAACACGGTGAAACTGATGCTTAACAATATGTTTATTGGCAATCCTCCAGGCAATTATGACCGTTTGCTGGATTTTAGCACCGCAAAAACCGGCAGCCTGTTTTTTGTTCCAACGATGGATATGCTGGATGACTTTTCCTCTGGAGATGAAGAAACGACATCAACTGAAAATCATCCGGAAGCCGTGGATACCGTACTGTCAAAAAATGACGGCTCTTTGGGAATTGGCTCTTTAAAATAAGTAAGCTTTGGCAAAGTTAAAACGATAGAAACATCAGAGTAACGATGCCTTTATATTGATCAAATTTTACACATTATATCAATAGTGTCCCATTAAAATCGGGACGTTTTAAAAATTGAATAAATTTGGTCCATTAAGGTCCTTTCGTTCTTTGTCATATTGAAATTTAGTTTTGCTAAAGAGTTCACGCAGGTTTGTTTTATCGGTCAATGAGATGCTTAATATCTGTAGCACTTCGTAAGTACTTCTGTCCAGTTTCATGTCGTTCTGAACGATTGCCACCAAGCAGTAGGTGCAGATGGCGGCATAGACCTGTATCCGGACGGCGTTCTCGGTAGTACCCCAGAACTTTTTGATTTTAAGGTGCTGTTTCAGCCATTTGAAAAACAGTTCTACCTGCCAGCGGTTCTTGTAAAGATCCGTGACCTGCAGAGCTGATATATGGGTGGCATTGGTCAGAAAGACGAACTCTCTTTGCTGTTGTTCATCCCAGTATTTGACCATCCGAAGTGCCCCGGGGTAGTACTGTTTCGGGTAAAAGCCGGTCAATCCGATCGTCAGATCGGAAAGTACATTTCTGGGCAATCTGCGTTTCCATTTGATGGTTTTGTATTGCAGATTAGTCTTTGCCCTGATCACGAAGTAAGCTCCTATTTGATGGATCTTATACAGCATCTTAAAGTTGTTGTAAGCTCGGTCAAATATGTAGTATGACCCTGATTCATAAGGGACTTCTTTCATAACCTTTGAATCGTGAACGGAAGCTTCGGTGATATGAAAGAATGCGGGTATCTGCGTTTCCACATCATACAATGTGTGTATTTTGACACCACCCTTTCTCCTGCGAAACTTTGCCCACCAGAACACGGAAAGGCAGAGATCGATCGTTGTCGAATCGAAAGCATACACGTTGCCAACTAACTCAAAGATCTTGGTGGCTCTGGTCTCTCTTGCCTGGTTGACCAAGTAATAGGCGTACTCCTCGAAGATATGGTAATCCCTGTCCTGATTGGCTCTGGCCAACGATGATCTGGAGACATTCTTGCCCATTCCTAGATGATAGCATTTGGATTGGTGGGCATCAAGTGCGATCACCAGATCCCGGAGACTTTCACGGTTGGAAAGCTGTCCGAACATCAAAGCAAGCAACTGGTTCCAACAGGTAAAGTGCTTCACATACTTGTCGCCATTATACTTGGCTACGATACGATTGAATTTACTGCGGTTGAGAAACGAGGCCAACTGGGCGAAAACATATTTATCTTGATACATAGACTGTCAGATTCATCTGACACAAAACTATGTTTTCAAGTCCGTTCGGTCTGAAAAACTACGTAACTAACTATATTTCAAATATTTCAAAGAACAATTTCGGATTTTAATAGGACAGCAATGACATTATATAAAAAACTAAACGATATGAATAATTTACACCGTAAGTTGGCTCCCATTTCCGAAGGAGCGTGGGCGCAAATCGAAGAAGAAGCGGTACGCACACTCAAAAGATATCTTGCCGCAAGAAAAGTGGTAGATGTTGACGGCCCAAATGGTTTTGATCTTTCTGCCGTTGGCACCGGGCATATTCAGCCAGTTGAGTCACCGGGCGAAGGAGTACAGGCGGCTGTGCGCAAAGTAAACCCAGTGGTTGAGTTCCGGGTTCCTTTTGAACTGACACGAGAGGCGATTGATGATGTCGAACGCGGTTCCGAAGACTCAGACTGGCAGCCGTTAAAAGACGCTGCAGAGAAAATAGCTTTTGCAGAGGACCGCGCCATTTTTGAAGGTTATGCCGCGGCAGGCATTCAGGGGATTCGTGAAGGTAGCAGCAATCAGTCGCTCAAACTGCCGGCAAGCATCAAAAATTATCCCGACACAATTGCCCGTGCATTAAGTGAACTGAAGTTTGCCGGAGTCAATGGGCCTTATGTTTTGGTTCTGGGAGCTGATGCTTATACGGTAGCCAGTGGCGGGAGCGATGAAGGTTATCCAATGCTGCACCACCTGCAGGAACTGATTGATGGCGAAATTATCTGGGCACCGGCAATCAAAGGTGGTTTTGTAATCTCTACCCGTGGTGGTGATTTTAAGCTCACTCTTGGCCAGGACATTTCCATCGGTTATCTAAGCCATTCTGATACTTCGGTGAAGCTCTATCTTCAGGAGAGTTTTACCTTCCAGTTTTATACTTCGGAGGCTGTCGTTGTGCTGGATCCTGCAGAGTAACTTTTTAATAAATCAATTGATAGAAAACTCAGGATTGTAGCAGTTCTGGGTTTTTTATTTTGACGAAACAGGTGTTGCAATTTTCATCTTGATAGGTCTGTAAGGCTAAAGATGCGTCAGATCCATCTAAGTTTTGCTGCCAAAGTACAAGCTTCTGTAGTATTGGAAACCCTCATTTTTTCAAGATTATTTTGCCTGTGGCGATTCACGGTATTAATACTGATAAAAAGAGCATCCGCAATCTCTTTACTCTTTTTCCCCAACTGGATCATCTTCAGGATTTCCTTTTCACGGGCAGAGAGAAAATTAGAATTGTCAACTTCAGCCTGCCGGATAATGCTCCCCTCAGCTGTGTTGATAATCATTCCTGTACTATCTAAGGACGGCAGAAAATCAAAATGATAAAAGCAAAGCGCCAACTCCACATTTTGATGGTAAGCATCTGAGAAATAAAACATTTTGTGAATCAACGATTTTTGGCTGCCTGCTAATCTCAGCCTACTGGTGATACAAAAGTCCTTTCGCCTGTCAGGCTCAACTGTCCTGATCATCTGGAAGAACTGAAGTTCCAAAATATGCTTCTGCAGGACATCTTCAGGATTCAGTATATTAAATAATTCATCTTCCCAAATGCCTTCGATCTCCTGATTATTCTGGCTCTGAAAAATGTTCAGTTCATCGGCTATTTTTCCACTATAAATAGTCGTTCCTTAACAAAACCCACTATTTAATTTATATTTAAAAACAGGATTAGAAAACAGCATAATTTGTATCTTATAAAATAAGAAAATAATTTTCTGTTTCAGTAGTTCCATCATTTTCTTCATGTTCCAAGCGGTTGCAACTAGTAATGCATTGATTTGTGGTCCCGTTTCTCCCAGGAAGTAATTTTTTGCCAGCCTAAAATCGGTTTTTAAATGTCCGATGATAGGTTCTATTGCCGCTCTGGTTCTAAATTTTTTTCGCTTTGTCTGCTTTTGATAAGCAGTGTCTTTTTTTTCTTGGAGTGCTTGGGATGGAGATTTTCACGCCTTTTATTTCTGATTTTCCTCTGCCACCTCTATCGTAAAGGAGTTCTTTTGGGAGCTTTTGACACCGGTTTCCATCTGTTCCAAAAGTGGTTCTATAGTGTGACCATCGTAAGGAGTTTGCAAAAATGCTTTAATCCCGAGAATGATTTTCTTGCCTTTGTTGGCGGTGGTTATCAAACCTACCTTATTCCCAAATTCATACTGGCTATGCGCTTTTCATTTGGCAATACATCGGGTAAAAGGCTTGTGAATGCTGTAAATTTTATCGGCATCGTTTCTTTTTTGTGTGACAACCTTGGTGTACAATGTCATTAAATCTTTATAAAATTCTTGCTGTTCTGCATTAAAATTCCGTTGCAATTCACGAATCAGTCTCATGGCGATGGTTTTGAGCTGTCTTTGAGATTTCCTTGCCGCTTTTGCC
>JALAGS010000021.1 GCA_022712315.1 Sphingobacterium sp.
TTAGTTTTGTGCTCTGAAATAAATGATATGGATAAAATTATTATTTGCTCTGCAGCACTGCTCAGTCCGGAGGGAGATTTGCTGATGGTCCGAAAAAAAGGATCTTCCTATTTTCAATTGCCTGGCGGAAAAATAGGGCGGGGAGAGAATCGGGAGCAAACCTTAGTTCGAGAATTGAAAGAAGAACTTCAATTTGATGTAAGCGAAATGGGGATGAGGTTCATTGGAAGCCATGCTACCCAGGCTGTAAACGAGCTAAATACAGTGGTGGAAGGCCATATTTTTTTAATTAATTTGACTGAAAGGCGGGCTTTTGCTGCTTTCGAAGAATTGGAAGAAGTGGCTTGGATTTCGCGCCAAGACTGGCAAAGCTACCGATTGGCACATCTCGCGTCTGAATTTGTGATCCCGAAGTGGCTTTCGGGTGATTTTGATGAATAAGCTGCATAGAATGAACAAATTAAACCTTTGTTTGTTAAAGTTTTATATAAACTAAAAATAAACGAAGATTATGGAAAATCAGCTTTTAAAAGGGGCACGGGAATTTTTTGATGAAGAGACCGTCGCTCAGATAGGGCAAGTTTTAAATCAGGATAGGGAACAGGTGAAACAGGGCTTGAATGTAACAATTCCAGCTTTGTTTTTGGGCTTAAGCCAGCAGTCTGATGCAAGTGGCGGAATTGCTGCGATTTTGGAAAAAGCGAAGCAACACTTCTCTAATTTCGATCTGCATAACCTTCTCGGTGGTGCGGGCGACACGAATGAATCTTCAGCACAGGATTTTACAGAAGAGGGGAAACCACAAGGGATACTGGGGGCTATCTTCGGTGGCGGGCTGGAGACTGTTTTGACAACTGTTTCCGGATATCTTGGTATTGATGGAAGCGCTATTGGAAAATTAATGAATTTTTCTTTGCCCGCAATATTTTCCAGTTTAACCAATAAGGGGCAAAATTGGGATTTTGATCATATTGGCCGTGTATTGCAGGACAATAAAACAGCTTTTGCGGCCGCTGTTCCAGCGGGATTAGGATTGGGGGCCTTTGGTAAGCTGTTTGATGGCGGGCATTTTTCTGCACCGGTGGAGCCGGCGATTGAAAATGCAGCGCCAACGGAAGTGCCGAAAGAACCCGGTATACATCAATCAACTCCCATTACTCCTTCAAATGAGTTGGAAGCGCATAAGGAACCATTGTCATTACCTAGGGCCGAGGATTCCAGGGCTGTGGCCGTGGGGAATGGTTCTCGTGGCGGCTGGTGGAAAATTTTAATTGCTTTAATTGTATTGGCCGCACTCTGGTTTCTATTTGGAAAAGGCTGCAGCGGCAGTAAGCAAGAGGGGGCTACTGATACCAGTGTAAATAGCACAAGGGTTGATTCAAGCACCATGAAAACGGAACCGGGGAGCAGTGTGGTAGAGCGGGAACGTACGGATGTGGTTTTACCAAATGGTGTCAAACTGGCTGCTTTTAAGGGCGGGATAGAGGATCAATTGGTTCAATTTTTAAAGTCCGACTATAAATCCCTGGGCGAAGATTCCTTGAAAAATACATGGTTTGATTTCGATAATCTGAATTTCAAAACAGGTACAGCCGAGGTCCTGCCTGAAAGTCAGGTGCAATTGAGCAATCTTGCGGCGATATTAAAGGCTTTTCCTGCAGCAAATATTAAGATTGGAGGGTATACCGACAAAACGGGCAATGAGGACTTTAATAAAAAGTTATCGCTTGAAAGGGCAACGGCTGTAAAGGACTATTTAGGTAAAGATGGTCTTTCCAAACAGGTAACAGGGGCAGAAGGCTATGGCTCACAATTTGCAAAGTATAATGCGGATGCACCTGAAACTGATCGCATATTGGATCGGCACGTTTCTGTGAGTGTTCGGTAGGCAGATTCTCCCGGTACTGTCAATAGGGAATGATAGATGAAAAAACAGAAGAATAGCTGGTCAATAGATAGACCAGCTATTCTTATTTTAGGTGTATGTTTAGAAGCTATAGACACATGCTAATAGAAACTGTCCCGCAGATTTCGTCGGACTGAGGTCATTCTTGATGAACCGTTCTGTATTTCCTTTGTCAATTCTGATTTCGGGTATAAATTTGAATCCATGATAGCTGTATTCGGCGGTTAATGTTGTTGCGAGGATGTTGGTGCTTGGAATTCCGTTTTCCTCTTCTTTATGCGTCTGGAAGAATTCTTCACGTAGTCCCAGCCCAAAATTTTCTGAAAAATGAACCCTTGGGTAAAGTGCTACGCCAGAGTAGCCACCACCGTCTCTCTTTTTATAATTCGTCGCATTTAAACCGAGGAAAAATTTAGGGGTAAAATCATAGTTGGCAACAAGATCAACTAAAGTGCCGGAACTATAATTCGATTTGCCACCTGCGGAGGAACCTGTTAGGAAGTTAAGGTAAAAGCTGCTTTTATCGTTGGGTGTATAAGCCAGTTGGGAGCCAACGTGGGAAACCCCGTTCATATCTTGGTACACATTCCAGTCGTTAAACAGTCCGACCATTAAAGCCACTTTGTCCGAAAAACTATAGGTAGCTTTTAAACCTGCATCTTGGAAAGGGCCCGCGCCGAATAAGTAGGAAGTCGAATAATGAAAATTGTAAGTAGGTGATATCACCTCGAAGCCTACAAATGTACCCATGAAGCCTGCGGTAAGATTTAGTTTTTCGGTTAGATCATACCCTACATACAGGTTTTGGATATGAAAACTGTTTTTGTCATCACCGGCTTGGCCATCGCCATTCATAATTGATCGGTATTGACCGCGGGGACCGAAAGATAATTCTCCGACAAATGATGCTTTTTTAAACTTCTTTTTTACAGCCAGATCCACCATCCCAATAGAGACGGAGTTGTTGTCTTCGGTAAAATAGGTGTTGATGTTAGGTTTGTTTTGAAAATCATATTTCCAATAGGTATCCACCGATCCGGATATTTCTATTCCTTTTTCTTTAGTTTCTTCCTGTGATGTGGCAGTTTTTATTAGAAATACTGATAAAATAATGGTTGTTAGAAGTTTTTTCATGTTTTTTCTGGTTTAAGTTTGATTTGTTTGAGGTTTTTATGGTTTTTTCTGTTTGTTTTGTTTGTTTACTATGTGTTTTTGTTCAAAAAATAAGTGGTTAATTGTGGTTTTTGTATTTGTTTTTGTGAAAATATGTAAAAAAAATCATAAAAAATAAAATAACATGGTATTTTTTTAATAAAA
>JALAGS010000022.1 GCA_022712315.1 Sphingobacterium sp.
AAAGATTTATATGTTTATCGGCATAAAATTTTAATCGCTATTATGAAACATACGGCTACATATTAAAATTAACAAAGGCTGCACTGTCTGACAGGCAACCTTTGTATCGTATATAATAATTAAAAATGGGTAACTAATCGCGGCTCTCTTTTTTATAAGAGAAGTAAAAGACAATAGGCAGTACTGAAAACGATAGAATCATACAAATAATCAGGCCGCCAACAATCATAATAGCCAGGGGTTTTTGGATTTCAGATCCCATTCCGTTTGAAAGTGCAGCCGGCAATAGTCCCATTGCCCCCATTAACGCAATCATTAGAATGGGTCTGATCCGGCTTTTTACAGCTTCATAAATTGCGGGTTTCAAGCTCATTTTATTCAACAGATTTTCTTTCATTATCCCTATTAAAACAATGCCATCAATCGTGGCTACGCCAAAGAGAATAATAAATCCGATACCGGCAGAAATTCCAAATGTCGTCCCGGTAACCCACAGAGATACAAATCCACCTATAAACGCAAATGCCAGTGTCAGTGAAGAAATCAGCGTATCTTTGACGTTGCCAAAATTAGCGTACAGCAGGAGTAAAATCAAAATAAGAGAAATTGGCACAACATTCATCAGCTGCTTTGTAGCCCGTTCCTT
Organism: Sphingobacterium sp.; assembly: GCA_022712315.1. Taxonomy (GTDB): domain Bacteria; phylum Bacteroidota; class Bacteroidia; order Sphingobacteriales; family Sphingobacteriaceae; genus Sphingobacterium. The sequence continues at coordinate 647 of JALAGS010000022.1, forward strand.
GCTTTCGAATTCTCCGGCCCACACAACCTTATAAGATTTAGGCAATTTAACATCTTTTTCGATCTGTTTTTTTGCATCGGCAATGGTACTTCCCAGATCCCGGCCTTCAATGTTGAAGCCAACACCAATATAACGGGAATTACCCTCCCTGTAAATAAATGCCGGACCGGTATGATAATCTATTGTTGCGATTTCCCGCAGCGGTACTTTCTGATCATTCATCGTCGGAATTATAATATTTCCGATCTTCTCAGGATTGTCACGATACGATTTTTGGAAGCGGAGACGTACATCAAAGATGCGCTCGTTTTCGTAGAAATGTGTCACAGATTGCCCCCCGATCGTCATTTCGATCACAGATTGCACATCCTTAGTCGAAACACCATATTTTGCCATTTTTGAATCATGCAGCTGAATCCTGAGTTCAGGCAAACCGATATTTTTGAAAACATTGATGTCCGTAATCCCATTCACCTTTTTAAGTGATTCGGCAAACTTATTGGCTTTATTTTCTAAATCCTGTAAATTCTCACCAAAAATTTTGATGACCAACGGACTTTTTACTCCGGCTACATACTCCTCCACGTTATCTTGGATCGGCTGGCTAAAACCAAAATTTATTCCGGGAAAAGTCCGTAAGCTATCCCGCATCTGACCAATCAATTGCTCTTTTGATATTTTACGCTTCCACTCGCCTTCGGGTTTCAATTCAATATTGAATTCAATATTGAAAAAACCTGTTGGATCTGTACCATCATTGGGACGGCCTGTTTGCGTCATGATAAAATCAATCTCGTCAAACTGCCGCATCAATTTTGTTTTCATCGTTTTGGTCAATTTAACAGATTCTTCCAGGTTGACACTATTGGGTAAGGTCGCGCGGACATAAATTGCACCTTCATTCAGTTTCGGAAGGAACTCTGAACCATAGTGGCTAAACCGAACAATACAGACAAGCAAGGCGAATATAAAAATCGACAATGTCCATTTTGGATGATCGAAAGCCTTTCTAAAACCTTTAAAAATCGCATTGCGGCTGACCTTGGTGATTTTATTTTCATCTTCTTTGATATTCTTTTTCAATAGGTATTTACACATGGCGGGCACATAGGTCAAACTCAGGATCAGTGAACCCAACAAGGCATAACCGAGTGTGAAAGCCAATGGTGAGAACATCTTTCCTTCCACCTTTTGAAAAGAGAAAATAGGAGTCAATGCGACAATTAAGATCAACAAGGCAAAAAAGATATAGCCTGCTACAGAGCCGGCACTTTTCTTAATGATGCCTAGCTTGGAGATTTTATTAAAGCGTTCCGTTCCAAGCCGATGGGCCTCTTTTTCCAACGAGACAAAAACAGTCTCCACAATCACCAGCGTTCCTTCGAGCAAGAGTCCAAAATCCAATGCTCCCATGGAAATCAAATTTGCAGGCAGCCCCTGTATTTTCAATAAAATAATCGCAAATAGGAAGGCCAATGGAATCACGGATGCAACGATAAAGGTTGTCTTCCAGTTGTTCAAAAAGATAAAGACAATAATCGAAACCAAGATTACACCTTCTATCAGGTTTTTGGAAACAGTATGCACGGTATTATTCACCAGTTTTGTACGGTCTATAACGGGTTCAATCTTGACATTTGCAGGTAAAATACGTTGATTCAGTTCTTCGATTTTTGCTTTTAGCTTTTTGACCACAGCAGAAGGATTTTCTCCCCTTAGCATAATAACTATCCCCTGGACAAGATCATCTTCCTGATTGAGTCCCACCTGCCCAAGCCTTGGCTTTGCCCCCAGTTCGATTTCGGCTACATGCTTGACTAAAATCGGTGTATTGCCGACCACCTTGATCAAAATATTACCGATATCATCGATCTTATCCAATAGGCCTACCCCACGCACAACATAGGCTTGATTTCCTTTTTGGATCACATCTCCGCCGACATTGATATTTGAACGCGAGACAGCTTCATAGACATCCAGTGGCGACAGGTTATAATTTGCCAGTTCTGTTGGATTGATCTTTATTTCGTAGATCTTTTCCTCGCCTCCAAAGCTGACAACATCCGCCACGCCGGGCACGCCAACAAGTTCCCTTTCGATCACCCAATCCTGAATGGCGGAGACTTCCTTAATCGGGAGATTACTCTTTACCACATAGCGAAAAATTTCTCCTGTAGCACCAGATGGTGGTTCGATGGAACTTTCAGCACCTTCCGGCAACTCAATTGAGCGCATCTTATTACCCGCATATTGCTGCGCGTAGAAATCTTCTACCCCATCCTCAAATTGAATCGTTACAACGGACAGTCCAAACAAAGAGATCGAACGAACATCCGTTTTCTTTGGAATGGTATTCATTTCTTTGGTAACAGGCAGTGTAACGAATTTTTCTATTTCTTCAGCACTACGCCCGGGCCACTGTGTAATAATCCTGACCCGTGTGTTGGTCACGTCCGGGAAAGCCTCAATCGGCGTATGCAGGTAAGCATAAATCCCTCCGAACAATAATGCCAGCGTAAAAAACAGGACGACTAAGGAATGTTTCAATGAAAATGAAACAATATTTTGTACAACTTTCTTCATCCTATCTATTTATCAGTTCATCAAATACGATCAGCTCATTTTCGGTCAGCACCTGATCTCCCTCAGCCACACCAGATTTGACAAAAGCATATGTTTCATTCTCAGCAACAATATCAACAACTTTAACCGACAGGTCGCAGTCACTTTTGTAGCGTACAACGAAATTCTGATTGTTATGGAGGATAATGGCATCTTTCGGAATTGCCAGCATACGCTCTTCCTGTCCCGAAACAACCTTTTCGACCAACACATCCACGCTCATCCCTGGTTTCAACCTCAGGTCTTTATTCAACAGCTTTATGCGCGCTTTGACCACACGTTCTTCGGGATCAAAGAAGTTGGCTACCTGATCAATATACCCGTCAAAAGATTCACCTTTATAAGCCAGTGTAGTGATCTTGACAGGAGCCCCGTTTTTGACAAAAGGTAAATTATTTGCATAGATATTGACCGAAACCCACACCTCATTCAGCTTACTGACCGACAGCAAATCGGCATCATCGCCAACAGTCATACCGGGACTCACCTTTTTATCTACTATATAGCCAGCTTTGGGTGCACGGATGTAAAAAACACCATTTTCTGAGGAGCCATTCAACAAACTCATGTTCGCTTTGACATGGGAGATTCCAATCTGCACGGCTTTCAATTCACTTTCCATCTCTTCCAGTTCCCGTTGGGAAGCCATACCATCTTTCAGCAGGCTGCGCAGGCTCACCAATTTACTTTCCGTCAGCCGCTTGCTATTTTCCAGTTCCCGCAGCTCCTTTCCTAAATCATTGACGGAGGTACCTTTAAGCGATACCAGAATCTGTCCTTTTTCTACATAATCGCCCATTTTAACCGAAACAGACTGCACGATACCGGGTATAGGACTCTTTAGCGCCGCAAGTTCATCCTGATCGTATTGGATGACCCCATTTAATGCGATCTGTTCAAATACGGTCCGCTTCTGTATAGAATCAATTTTAATTTGATTTTTAAAGTCTGCGCTAAGACAAAAGCCTTTGGCAGGGATGGTTTGCGCTTCATTTTTAGCTGGTTGACAGCTCCACAATAAACAAATGGATAATAGTGTCAATGGCGTTAAAAAATTACTTTTCATGAGACAATATCCTTTCCGATTAAGTAGACCAGTTCCTCCTTATACTGAAGATATTTCGCCCTGCGTTCCAATATTGATTCTTTGTTTTCCATATAATTATTGATAAAATCTATAAATTCAACGATGGTCAATCTCCGCTGCTGGAAATTGCGCACATAGCGTTCAAGTGCTACGTCCAATTTACCGTCAAAGCCCATATCCGTTGTCTTCAAACTCGTTTCAAGGTTATTGAGCCGTTCCGAAAGAAAGTCGATCTCGCGTTCGATGTCGATACGGAATTGCTCAATTTCCACTTTATTTTTCTCCATCTCCAGTTTAGCGATTTTGATATTCCCCTGGTTTCGATTAAATAAAGGAAGATCCATGGCAACACCCAGGCCTATAAAATCGCGCATAATATTTCCGCCGCGATCATAATTCATGGAGATCTGCAAATCTGGTATACGTTCGGCCTTTTCTATTTTCAGCTGAGCATCACTTTTTTTCAATTCGTTGTGAATGATTTTATAATCGCTGCGATTATCGAGGGCCATCATTTTCCACTCCTGTTTTTTCCCTGGGAGAAAATGCGGTATGCCTATCGTATCTGATATCGTGAGTGCGGTACCTTTATCACCGAGGTAGCGCGCAACCTCATTCATTTTTATGATTTTTTCCTGTTGGATTTCATTCAGTTTGTTACCAAATGCGATAGACTCGCTTTGAATCCTGAGGTAGTCCATCTCACTTACATTGCCTTCTTTCCACTGATTTTGATAGGATTGGGCCAATGTCTGAAAGATGTTGACCTGATTGCCGTATAACCGTTCTTTCTCCTGCAGGATCTGTAATTCGAGACATTGGCTTCGGAGATCATATTTTAGATTCCGCAGCAATTCTTCAAATTGAAGCCGCGCATTCTCTTTTTCCAGGAGCTGCAATTGTATCCTTTTTTTTCGTTTGCCAGCCATTTCGATGGTCTGTTCCAGTTCGATCGCCACCTGCTGGTACTTGCCGTAATTTCCGATCAGTGCCGGGAAGGATTCGCTGGAAGGGTTTTTCCAAAGATTGACTTCGGAGATGGAAATCGTTGGATTGGGCCATAGCTTTGCCTGAAGCACGGCAGCTTCGGCCTGCTGCATTTGAAAACGCTGCGCCATTAAGGTCAGGTTATGAGCGAGGAATACCTGTTCGATCTCTGACTTTCGCAGACGGTTTTCAGCCGCCTCCTGCGAAAATAACTTACTATTCAGGCCAAGAAGTAAAAATAATGTAATACGTAGTTTTCTCACTTAATTTTGAATTTCCACAAAACTAAATGACAAGCATTATAGGCAACTTTAAGGTAAATTAAAGTTTGATTAGAAGAGATTAGAAAATGGTTAGAATTTAGGGAATAATAGTGATACCGTTGTACCCAGATCATTTGAACGGATATCAAAGTCGACCCCTTGATCCTTAAAAACGATCTGTGCGAAAGATAAACCTATGCCGCTTCCCTTCACTTTACCGACGTTTGATCCTCGATAGAAAGTCTGTTTCACAGACTCCAGTTCAGCTTGTGGAATACCAATACCATGGTCTATAATTTGCAAAGACAGTCTGTCATTTGCAGCAGTCATCCGGACAACAACTTCCTGTCCATTTGCATATTTAAGTGCATTTTCGATCAGATTGGAAATAGACAGGCTGAGGAGCATCTTATTGCCCCGAAAATTGAAGTATTGCGGTTCATCGACCTGTATATCGACTTTTAAGGGCACGGCAAATGATCTCGAAAACTTAGGGACAAGATCCCATACGATCTCATCTATGCGAAAGGTTTCTAAGGAACGCTTCAGGGGCTGATCTTCAGTCAGCAATAGAAAATTACCGATAAGCTGATTCAGAAAATTGACATGTTCAGTAATGGTTTCGGCCAATTCATGGTACTCTTCTTCACTTCTGACCTTCGTACCGAAGACCTCCATGGAGCCCAGGATTCCCGCCAAAGGCGTTCGGAACTCGTGTGAAACATAACTGACAAAGTTCTTTCTAATAATCATATTTTCACTGATCCGCCGTAGGAGCGCATTATAACTTTCAATAAGATCCTGTAGTTCGTCTTTCGTTTTTATAGTCGTCAGAGGTTCCTGAATGGTGCTTAAATCCTTATGCTGAATTTCCTGTATTACTTTACGAATGGGAAGATAAGCATATTTACTTAGCCAAACCGACAATAAGGCGATACTGATCAATGCCACGAGAAAAACAAAGACAAGCGTAATGAGCAAACGATTCAACTGATGATCAAAGTCTGCGCTCGACTCTTTGACAAACACAAAGAAATCGCCCTGATTATCTGGATAATACAACCCAAAATAAAAGCTATCTTCTGTTTTAAAATAAACCGTTTTGTCTGTTTTCAGCTGGCTCAGCAAATCCTTATTAATTTGACTATCAAACCGCATACCGCCATAACTTACTTTTCCTTCGGCGTTATAAACGGCTACCATGGCACGCTTGACCAGGCTTTCATATTGATTTTTAGATTCCAGATGCTTTAGTGGGCTCTGTTCATCTGCCTCGAGGTAATAAATGCCGGCTATCTTTGCATTTTTTTCGAGGGAACTGATCAGATGCCGTTCAGAAGAATTATAAAATATCCAGTAGATGACCAGCGTTGCAAGCCCAAAAATGATGGTGAATACCAACGTAGAAAAGAGTGTAAGGCGAATCTTTAAATTCATTGTCAGTCCGTTGTAAGCATGTAACCGACTCCCTTCACCGTTTTGATAATGGAGGTATCGCTTCCCTCATCAACCTTCCCTCTCAGATAAGAAACGTACACATCGACGACATTGGTGTTGTTATCAAAATCGATTCCCCAAACAGCCTGTAAGATAGCCGTCCTTGAGAGTGTTTTATTCCGATTTTCGATCAGATACTTGAATAGTTTAAATTCTTTGGGAGAGAGATCGACATTTTTACCATTCTTATGGACTTCATAGCGTTCAAGATCCACTTTTAAATCACGAATTTCTACGCTGCTGTCCTTTGGCACATTTTTATAATTGTCCCGGCGTACCAGGGCTTTGATGCGGCTTACTAGCTCCTTAAAGGAAAACGGTTTGACGAGATAATCATCGGCACCACTTTCCAAGGCCTCGACCTTATCTTCAATCTCTCCTAAGGCACTTAAAATCAATATCGGGATATGATTTTTTCGATATCTGACTATCTTCGTAAACTGGATACCATCTATTCCGGGCAGCATAATATCAAGTACGACAATATCTAATGAATCCACATTGATCCATTCACGTGCTGCTTCCGCGGATTCAACCAAAATGACCTGATGCCCCATTTCTTCCAGACCTTTCACAACAAAGCTGCTAATCCGGCGATCGTCCTCTACTAAAAGTATCTGCATATAATACGCTGTTTATTTTTATGCGGGATTATAAAAATGATGAATTCCCCTTGGAATCTTACAAGTATACGAATTTACAATTTAATCGTCTGGTAATCCATAGCGACATTCACAGTGTAAATTCTCCAATATAATTTTTATTGAGACAGCACAATACACCATACTGTCACCAGCAATTTTCCTACATAACGCTGTGCATATTCTGAAACATGAAACAACAAGCCGATCAATGTAGTGGGCACAGCTGATCAACATTAATCAATTCAGGGATAAAATATTGCGTGTAGCCTAAATTGGTTATATTTAACCTAAACATTCGAAAAGGATTAAGATGAATACAGTATCGCCTCCCAATAAGAAAAGAAGTGAAGAAATTACGATTCAATATTTTGAGTTCCTGGATCGTCATCTCGCAGAATTGATCAGCGGAGTCAGCATAGAAATGCTAGAGCTTCAGGACATCGCAAACATACTTTGTGTCTCACAAAAACATCTTATCAAGATAATACAGGAAACGTCGGGAAATCACCCCTGTCATTTTTATGTACATAAAATATTGACCTGTACCAAGAGCCTACTCACCAATAGCGAGTTGACCATTTCGGAGATCGCTCAAAGGCTGACCTACGACCCATCCAACTTCACCAAATTTTTTAAAAAATATGAGGGGATGTCTCCTTCACAATTTCGTCAATTGCAAAAAGCGAAAAGTTCACCATAACAGAGCCCTTAACATTTATGAAATTTGCTATAATCAAAATTTAAATTATTATGGCAAGAAATGATGTAAAAGGAAAAGTTGTCCTTATTGCTGGTGGTGCAAAAAATCTGGGTGGATTATTAAGTCGGGATTTTGCGGCTAAAGGGGCAAAACTGGTGATCCATTATAACAGTGAAAACACCAAAAAAGATGCGGAGAAAACAGTAGCGGCCGTAGAAGCCCTAGGTACAGAAGCATTACTAGTCCAAGCGGACCTAACCAAAATTGAGCATATCACGAAACTTTTTGATGCAGCCATTGATCGATTCGGAGGCGTAGATATCGCCATTAACACTGTCGGTAAAGTATTAAAAAAGCCAATTGTGGACACCACAGTCGAAGAATACGATAGCATGAGCGATATCAATTCAAAAGTTGCCTATTTCTTTATTCAGGAGGCAGGGAAAAAACTGAATGTAAATGGCAAGATCTGCACCATTGTTACCTCGTTATTGGCAGCCTATACCGGATTTTACTCGACTTATGAGGGACTGAAAGCCCCTGTAGAACATTTTACGCGAGCCGCATCAAAGGAATTCGGTGAGCGCGGTATGTCGGTTACAGCTGTAGCTCCAGGTCCAATGGATACGCCATTTTTCTACGGACAGGAAAGTGAGGATGCTGTTGCCTACCACAAATCTGCTTCAGCATTGGGTGGGTTAACGGATATAAAAGACATTGCGCCTCTGGTTGAGTTCCTTGTCACCGATGGCTGGTGGATAACCGGCCAGACGATTTTCGCCAATGGCGGTTATACAACACGGTAAACAACCAAGAGAAAGCATCCTAAAAGGGTGCTTTCTCATTTTTTCCACCGAAAGATAAACCAGCCTGCTTATTGAAAAATTACAATTGTTGATAAATTACAATTGCTCCAAAAAGCGAAGATAGTCCGCAACGCCCTGTTCTATCCATTCGGGGCTTGAATCATTTTCTATTCCATAAAAAACGAAAGGCTTTTGATAATCTGCTTTAACATAGTCAAAAGTAATTTCAAACGGACTTGTCAATTGTTCCATAGGGTATTTATACTTTCCCGAAGTCCCATACTCCTGTTCATCGATACCTGCAGAGATTGCCAAAGCAATTTTCTTTCCTTCCAGTCTGTACCCACTCTTCTTACCATACGCCCATCCATAGGTCAGCACCTCATCCAGCCATTGCTTAAAAAATGGCGGACAGTTAAACCAGTAAAAAGGGAATTGAAATACAATTTTGTCATATTTCTCCATCAACTGCTGTTCCGCGATAATATCAATTTTACCATCAGGATACAACTGGTGTAATTGATGGACCTCATAAAAATCCGGTTGTTTCTTTAATTCCTGGACCCATCTTTTATTTATTTGGGACCCTTCAAAATTGGGATGAATAACGACTATTACTATTTTCATTTTTTCAATTATGTATATATGCACAAGCCTCCACATCTAGCCATTTCATGTAGGCCGTTTTAATAAACGACATGACTGTGATTTAAAAATAGCAACATAATTACTATTTTGGCTTATCGGCAACCCAATGTTAGGTACTATAAAAAATGTGCGTATGACTAAAATTAAAGCGAGTTCTACTAATTTTTCGAATAAAAAGAAACTTGAAAATGACTGTCCTGAAGTGTTTGCGGCCAATGTGATTGGCGGTCAGTGGGCCTTAGCAATATGTTGCTACCTCATCAATGGAAGTTTGCGCTATACGGAGATCAGAAAATGTTTACCCGATATTACCGAACGCATGCTGACCCTACAGCTGCGGAAACTGGAAGATAGTGCAGTTATAAAACGTACAGTATATGCGGAAGTGCCGGCACGCGTTATATATGAACTAACCGAGCTTGGTTATCAGCTCAGACCGATCATCGAGGAACTGGGTAAATGGGGAGAAAAATTAAAACAAGCTCCAGAATTTCAATAAATAGAGTTAATATAGTCTCATTTTTATTGGAGGCAACGCACCGTCACCAGCAATTGGCCTACATGACGCTGTGCATGTTCGGCAGCATGAAACAACAGGCCAATCAATGTGGTGGGGATGCGCTTTCTTCCCAAAAAACGTTGCTCGGTCAACGTATCCGGATCTATTAAAGTTAATTTTTGCAAAGATTGTTTAATCTGTTCATGTAAGTTTTCGACAAGAGATGCAGGACTAATATCGACATTTTCTTTGCCTTCCCTATGGAGGTAATCAAATTGTTCGTCCGTTAGGGGCTTATTTTCAGCATAAGTAAACATGCGATCGATCACCCCACTGATATGCTGTAAGTGAAAACCTATGCTGGCATTCCCACAGGGTCTTGTCCAGAGCTGTTGCGGGGACAGCTGATCAGTATAGGTTGAAACATCCTCTGCAACCTGCAAAAGTGTATGTGCAACAGGCTGCAACAGATCGGGAATTCCTGCAATGGGCCCGCGCATCCACACTTCTAAATTTTCCATAGCTATATAACCTCCTATTTTCTTCTATTTATCCGCTGCTATGTCCACCTCGCAAAATGTGTAAGTAAAAACAAGCTTTGATAAAGTAAAAATAATGACTTCTTTTAATTTGTTTAAAGAACAGCAAATTATTTTAAAATAAATTTGCATAGTGTAGAAAATACACTTACATTTGTATCATCATAATTTAGGTTTATAATTGGTTATTTAAGGTTTTCATTCT
>JALAGS010000003.1 GCA_022712315.1 Sphingobacterium sp.
ATATTATCCCTCCTGTATCAAATGCTGTAAATTCGGGTCGTTCTTTATACGCTCCATTTCACTTTCCACGATATGAACAATGTCTAATTTTATCTGACGATAATTGTTCTCAATATCCCGTTTCATATTATCTTCTCCGCTTTCATCGACAAAGGATAAAATTTCCGGTATCTTCTGGTACGCTTTTGTTTCGGCAGCAACTTTCTCGTTATCTACTACAATTTCTGCGTGAAATATCTTTTGTTCTATACGTTCGTCGAAGTTATCGGAAACAGAACCGACAAACATACCCTGTCTAAGTGTGCTGATTTTTGAAGCTGGTATCAAGCTGTCTAACTGTGTAGAAATTGAGGTCGATTTATCATTTCTATTGATTGTCATACTCTGCCGTTTTTGTAATACTTTTCCGAAACGTTCTGAAAGAGATTTAGCAGTTTCGCCAACCACCTGACCACTAAAAATATTACCCACGGTATTTTGTATAACCTTTGCTTCTTTATCACCATAGTCTCTTATTAATTGGGAAAAATCCTGAAAACCCAAACAAACCGCAACTTTATTACTACGAGCAGTTGCGATAAGATTGTCCAATCCCCGGAAGTAAATTGTGGGTAACTCATCTATGATAACAGAACTTTTTAATTGTCCTTTTTTATTAATGAGTTTGACAATTCGGGAATTGTACAAACCCAAAGCCGCCGAATAAATATTTTGCCTGTCGGGGTTGATTCCTACACAAAGGATTTTAGGCTCACGTGGGTTATTTATGTCTAATGAAAAATCATCGCCTGTCATTACCCAATACAACTGTGGGCTAATCATTCTTGACAAAGGTATTTTAGCTGATGCAATCTGTCCCTGTAATTGGTCTTGTGCGCCTCCCTGCCAAGCATCCATAAAGGGAGATAAATAGTTCTCTAAATCAGGATAAGAAGTTAAAATCGTAAATACGTCTGCGTACTTTTTATTCAGTAACTCAATGGCGTGTGGAAAGGTACAATACTTTCCGTTATAATAGATTTTTAAATACCAAATAATAGCTGCTAATAGAATAATCGGGCTTTCCACGAAGAAATCTCCTTGCTTCTGTATCCACGACCTGTTGAGGTTTAACATTATGGTATATGCTGCTTCATAGGCATCGCTGATGTCGGTCATAAAGTCGGGATTGAGTGGGTTGCAACGGTGGCTCTTGCGAGGGTCGTCAAAATTTATCACATAAAATTTTGGCTGTACTTTGTATTTATCCCCGTTCTTTAATAAGTGATTGTAGGCAATCGTGGAAAGGTCATCAAACTTAAAATCATAAATGTACATTGAGAAGCCTTTCTCAATCTGCTGTTTGATATAGTTGTTTACAATAGCATAAGATTTACCGGAACTGGGGGTTCCGAGTACAATCATTGCCCTAAATGGGTTTACAATGTTTATCCAGCCGTCATTCCATTTGTTTTTGTAGTAAAATTTCGTAGGCAGAATAACCGAGTATTCATTTTGCATTAATTTGGTTTCCTGCTGGAAGCTCTCATTCTCATTATTGAAAACGTCGTCCATTAAATTGCTACGAAGCAAACGGCTCATCCAAACCCCTGCAACCATTAAAGCGATATAGCCTAAACCTGTGGTTAGGATATAAAGAAATGTAACGGGTGGTAGCTTTAGCAATGGAAAATTTAAAAAGAATAAAACGAAGCCAATACCTAAAGCAACATATATTTTTCCCCAAGTAATCTTTTCATTCTTAACTCCTTTAGTACCCAAACAGCTCAAACCCAGCAATATCAAAGCAAAAACTTTGGTATATAAGGTGTGTTCAAATAGTCCTGCCGTCCGGTTGAAATTCCCTAATATTTTGTTGATGATTTCCAATGTCCAGCCACGGTGTATAAAGAACCCGTAACAGAACCAATACAAGTGCATCAATACTATAATGATGCTTACTGCTCGCATAAAAGCCATTATCTTGGCTAAGCCTCTTAAATCGTCTTCTCCCTGCATTTTTAAAAATTTTAAATGTTCGGGCGTGAATTTATAGGCTGTATAGCGTAGCTATAAGATTAAGGCAGTCAATGGCGGTAAGTGGCGGTATTTGGCTGAATGTTGTTATAAACGTCTTTTGCGTTTATGTTTTTTCTTCATTTTATTGGCGAAGTCTTGCTCCTCATAATCCTCGCCTTGCGCTTCAGGAATAAGCAAACCGCCAAAGGCTTCGAATAAACCAATGTCTTTTTTATCAGGAATGTCTAAGTCAAACAAATGATGCAATTCTTCCGTAGGAAGATCCGCATTATTTGTTATGGATTTTTTTTCTTGTGGTTCGTCAGGCTCTTTGATGTCGGGCTTAATGTTATTGTTCCAATAATCATTAAAGACGTTGGCAGAAAGTTCCTTTGATAATCGTGAGCCGTTCCATACGGTTTGGAATTGTGGTCAATGAACGTCATACCGTAAATACGTCCTGTGTCATTTCTGCGAACCACTACATTAATACCTTGCTCGCCCAACTGTTTTTTAAAGCTCAATTCATCAGCCGTAGATTGCAGGGCAATCGTTACGGCTGCTTTTAACTTCTGTTTGTTTGGGTGGTCTTTCAGCTTCATATTGCATATCTCGATATGCGATTTCAATGCAGGAAGTCCCGCATTTTTCCCGAACAGGGAAGCCTTAAACGGGTTTCCTGCTCTTTCGCCCTGCTCATTCAACGGAATGTATAACAACCCCTCTCGGTGCTGTCCTTGCAACTCGCCCTCGACTTTTTAGGTGGTAATATTGAACAAGGAAAGCAAAGCATTGTATTCTCCCAAAGTCTGAAATTGATAGTAGTTTGGCAAATGCCAAACTACGGAAGCTATCTGACTTTTTACATCGCCTGCTTTATAATCCACAGGCTTAAAAATCTTATTGTTCTGCTGGTGTTCCTTGTCCGTAGCTGGTATGAGATTGTATTGCTTTTCAAGTTCACGACAGATATTCATTGACCGCATTTTTTCAAATTTGTCAGAGATTTTTTTACCGTTTTCGTCCACGCAAACCGATACGATATGAATGTGGGAGCGGTCTATATCCGTATGCTTGAATACGACAAAAGGCTGGTCGCCGTACCCCAATTCCCTCATATATTGCTCTGCCATTTCCCTGTAAGTTTCATCGCTAACCTTATCTATCGGGTCGGGATTTAAAGAAATATGCAATGTATGTTTCTCGGTATTGAGGTTTGCCAACAGATAAGGAGCAAAAGATTGGGCTAATTGTGCAACGGAATATTGCCCGTCGGACGTTTCAATCATCTTATTGGCAAACAGGATTTGCCCGTTTTCCTTTTCAACTTTCAGATTATTGTACGCCAATGCACCGTACAAATTTGCACTTCTCCCCATTTTCGCTATCATTTTTAAGGCTGTTATTTGAGGTGTTTTTTATCAAATTCCTCCGTTATCTCCACCACTTTTTTGAACAATTCGACCATTTCTGCCGTCTGCTTTTACAATTTGTACAGGTATGCCGATGCTTTTTTCTCGGAAAAACTCTTGTACAATAGCTTTACAATCTGATTATAGTTTACCCCGATTGAGCGGAATTGACTGTGAAACGAAGTCAGTCGCATATAGAAATCAACTGTTCCTTTGTCAATATGCACCGATTTTATCGTCTTATTGAAGATGCAAGACGTTATAAAATGTGCTTTTACCTGCATACCCGATTTATCAAACAGGGCAAGAAAACGGGCGTGTTCTTCCTGATTAAAGGAAATCGTGTAGCGGATTTTCGCAGGGTCGTTTTTAAGCGGTCGCCCCGTCTTTTTTAACTGCTTTTTGCTGTTCTCATTCATCACTAATCCATTTTAATCCACACAAAAACGCAGACTTCGGAGGACGTTTTCTGCTCCCTGCAAGGGCAAGTTGTTTTGAGTATCCGAAAAGTTTTCGAGATGCTCAAAGCACAACTTTCCGTGTTCTGTTGAACACAAAAATCCGCCCTACTCGGCCACCATCCGGTACGCAAGTCGGGCAAGGAACTCTTTTACCACAGTATGCTACGGGAAACCAAGCAAGATACACCATCACTGACGGTATGGGATGAGGGTGGAAAATGGATCGACCGTGGTGGCCCGAACTCGACGGGCATACAGGGCGGTAGTATCGTCCAGCTCGGCCTTGCCTATTGGCCCCAGCTTTCCTTTGTCGAGGTACTGGGCAAGGAAAAGGAAACCTGCGATATGCAGGTCTCCATGATACCCGCCTACAAACCTGTTAAAACACCAACAGAACAAGAGCAAAAAGGTTACACCTTTGAACTCGTGCGAGCACAGCCAGTAGGCAGAAACTTTGTCCTGACGAAATACCTCGAAGAACGTGGCATATTGGACGTTGCAAATGGCCCCCTGCACGAAATCTATTACAGAAACCGTCTTGACAACGAAAATAAAAATATCTTCTACGCCATTGGCTGGAAGAACGATCAGGCGGGTTGGGAGTTTACCAATGCCAAAGGTTTCAAGAGCAGTATCGGCAAGAAAGGTATATCCGTAATCCCCGGTAATCCAGACCATGCCGTTCTCTTTGAGGGTTATATGGACTATCTAAGTTGGTTTAAAGTGAACCGCCCAGATCCTGCACCGACCGCCATCGTCCTAAATTCCATTGTCCAATTAAAGAATGCCATAGAGCGAGTGAAAGGCATACCCACCGTGGACGTGTATTTCGACAATGACGATCCCGGCCGCAATTGTACCCAAAGACTGATCGAAGCCGTACCACAGGCCAAAGACCGTTCGGGTATTTATGGGGAGTACAAAGATTACAACAATATGCTTAGGGCTGCTCTAAATGAGCAGGAATTACAGCACCAACGGGCAGGCTCCAAACATTGATTTTTTTGGGTTGATATCGGTTATTCTGCTATATAGATAACTGGCTATAGGTATATACCGATAGCTATCTATATAACTATCCCGATATACAGATATACATATATCCCGATATTTCGATAGACAGCTATGTAGATAGCAATACATATCGATATACATATATCCCGATATAGGAATATCCAGATAGGTAGCGATATGGATATTTGTATAGCCACATATCCGTATATATAGATATTCAGATAACTGCACATGCCGATATACAGCTATCCAAATAGACATATATACCGATAGCTATATATATATATGAATATACGACCGATTTAAACGTGTTTTATCAATCGGCCATCCCCGCACCAATATGCGAAAAACACCCCCAAAACCCACTTTTTTGCCCCTTGCGGTATAACCCCTGTTTTTTGTTTTGTATTGTGCAAGTTGTGTTTTTGTACGTACGGCTCTCGTTCCTCGATCCCGCACCCACAAAAACCAACTTGCCCCGGAACAACCAAACCCCATTGGTGAATGGTCGTACCGTGGTAGGAAAAAGGTCGCAACTCCCTTTTTCTCCTGCAAAGCGCCAACAACGTAAATAAATATGGTATTTTTCTCAATAATTGTTCACTAAATTCAAGCAATAATAGCGAACAATTGAATATTGCAATAATTTCAAACTATAAAATAATACAACATTCTTATGATAAGGTTAATTCTATCTATCATTTTTTTTAACCTCATAGCATTTGGCCATAGCCAAGAAGCAATGGTTGGCAATAGTACTTATCCCGAAGGATTATATAAGACCAAGGAGGATTTCATCAGGAGGGTTCCCAATGACCAGGTTGCTCTGGTTGCGAAAAGTCTGGAAGGCTTCAAAAAGGAGGTAATTGATACTGTCCCAGACCAGTGCTTGTTCTATTACAAGGACAATGATAAGAAAGTCAAAAAGATGTTTGCAGTTTCATACAAGGGGCAACTTTATATACAGGCAGCATCAGTCCTGCTGAATAGGGACAAAAAGGATAAATCGCAGACGACAAGTCAGCCATATTCTTTTACAAGGGTGCTCTTTGGAGGCCATAACTATCTATATATTGAGCTGGAGTTGGCAAATTCATGGAAACAGGGCCTGGGATATGGCCTGGGGGGAGTCGGTGGAGCTGCCATTGCACAGAACGCCATAAAGGGAAAAGGCATCGTATGGAACATCCACGACAAGCAGTTCAATATTTTCAGGAGCTGTAAGGATTTCAATGAATTCATCTTAGAGAGATATCCCGAGGGCGTTCAGGAATGCATAGATAGACAGCCCGATCTTCAGCAGGTTCGAGCAGCTGTTGAAAAGATCAAGTAGACATTGACAATTCATTTTGTGTGTTATTTTGTTTTCATTCTCTATCGATTATCCCTAATTTTATTTTAGGGTCATATCGCTTTTTTATTAAAATCCTCATTGATAATGTAAAACGAACGTACCATACCGGTGCTATAAAATTCAAAAGGAAATTCATTATTATTGCACATTTGATTAGAGCATGGATGGTCACAGGATATTTTCCAGAGTTCTTTATTTTATGAACTGAAAATACTAATACAGTTTATCACAAATTTTTCTAGATTGTCTTTTTTTTGGAGGGTTACAATTACTTCCATAATTGTTCTTCATTTTGCTGTGAACAGTGAATTTAATAAGGATAATTACTATTATACTTTTGGCAGGTTCGTTTGGCTATGAGAAGTAGATTTTGACCGATTAATGAACTCATTTTGTAATAAAATTATTTTTTATAATTCCTTGTGTCATTTCTTTTTTTTAGAAAGATCATAAAGAGAAGGACTGTGACCTGTGTTGTTCTTATAAAAATGAGAAAAATGGCTTTCATCATTAAATCCAAATTCTTCAGCAATTTGGCTCATGTTAAATTGTCCAGATTTCAGTCTTTTATTAATAAGCATCAAACGGTAATGATTAAGGTATTCTCGGTAATTTATATCAAAATTACGTTTGAAATAGGCACTGAAATACGTAGTGGCAATGTTAAAATGTGAAGCAATATTCTTTATTTTTACTCTGTCAGGAATGTAAATGTGCTGATGGATATATGAAATCAATTGTTCCCTTGCTGGAAAATGGTCATTTCCGTTAAGAGACATATCCTGCATAGCTTCCTTTATAATGCCGAAAACAGAAAGCACCTGATGAAAAACGACAGGTGATGTAACAACATTATGCGAGTTGTTGTAAAGAAGTATATTATCAATTGTATTTCGTAGTATTTGATGAATTTCCGGGCTAAATTCTAATTTAACTTCCTTCAAGATTTTGTTGTTCATAATGCTTTCAGGATTGTTATTCATATAATCTTGAAATTTACAGTGCTCTTTACTGCTAAAATAGTCATCTGTAAATTTGATGCAGATGACCCTGGTTTTTGTATCCATTTTAAAATTATGCTCATCCTCCGGAGAAATCACAAATAAGTCTCCTGAACAATATGAAAGATGATTTTGATTAATCTGATGAATCCCCATTCCATCATAAATATACACCAGCTCAAAATAATTTTGACCGTGAATCGTAAGGTGAAACGAAGCTTCTTCAAAATCTAATATTTCTAACGGGAAAAACTGTTTTAGTTTAGTCATGCTTTGCTCTCTCAAAAATTACTTGTTCGTTTTTATTTTTATTTGCTCTATGACGATAGTAGCGACAAGAGAGAGAGTACATCCGGCAACAGATTCAAGAAAACGCATTAATCCTGACCGCAAGACAATTTCAAAAGCTTTGTCATGGGTGCTCAATCCAACAATAATAACAGTAATACATCCAATTTTTAACGCTCCTGTCCATTTAAAAACAGAAATAAAAATACAGGTACAGAACAATGCAATGCCAATTGACAAAAAAAGATTTGTAGTAAAGTAAACTATTATTGTTGTCAGCAAAGCTCCTACAAATGTGCCCAAAAGTCGGTCTTTCATCAGACTTTTAGCATTTTTTGGGAGGTCATCAAAGACCACAATAGCGGATACGGCACACCATATACCACTTAAATAATCATCAGAAAGTTGTAGTAACTTATTAATCCCAAGACCTAAAAAATAAGAAATTAGGATAACAAGCGTAAGTAAAGAAGCTTTTACAACAATACCGGCATCGGGCGGGTCTTTAAAAATTTCAAATTTCACAAATTCTTTTTCAGATAGGTTAATATAACACAAATATACAAACCTTTATTTATTTTATACATACATGGCGGTATTCCAATCTGCTAATTTTGCATAGTTAAAATATTATTGAAATTATGGTCAATTTTGTGATGATAGCATTCTGCATAATTGCCGGAATGATATTTCGAAAAGCAAAATTAATTCCGCAAGATGCACATAAGGGAATCAACACATGGATTTTATATCTGGCACTCCCTGCTGTTTCTTTTAAATATATTCCTAAGATTGAATGGAGCAGCCAAATGTTATTTCCTGCTCTTTCTCCTATATTGGTTTGGGCTGGATGCTGGATTTTTATGGAATTTTATTCCCGGTACAAAGGGTATGGTCAACGCTCCCGAAGTACACTTGAGCTTGCTGGAGGTTACAGCAATACGTCTTTTATAGGGTTTCCATTGATTATGGCATATTATGGCGAACAAGATTTAAGCATAGCCATCATTTGCGACCAAGTGATGTTTGTACTTTTATCCACTGTAGGTATAATTTCAGCAATTAAAGGAAACCGTTCAGATAAAGAAGGAATAAAAGCATCAGTTTTGGTTAAAAGATTGCTGACTTTTCCGCCCTTTATAGGTTGTATGGGTGCACTTATCTTATCTAAGGTGACAGATTTGAGCATAGCTGAACCTTTCTTTGATAAATTGGCAGCTACGGTAGGACCATTAGCTCTTTTTTCAGTAGGGTTACAATTGAAATTTAAGGGATGGAAACAGGAAATCTCCCAGATTTCAATGTCCATGCTATACAAATTAATGATTGCTCCGGCATTGGTTTTAATTGCTTCAATTTTGTTAGGAATTAAAGGAGATATTGCACGTATAAGCGTATTTGAAGCAGCAATGCCCACCCTTATTACTTCCAGTATTATTGCAGAACAATTCAGGCTTAATGCGAGGTTAATTAACCTGATTATCGGAGTTAGCATTTTAGTTGGTTTTATTACTACAGCATTCTGGAACAGCATTATGCAGTTATTGGTTATCTGACAGATTTTAGAATGATTAAATCTTTTCTACATCATTTTGTCATCGTTCTACAAATAGACTTGGCTGATAATGAAGTAAATTTGTAATATAAAGAACAGATAGCTAACCTTAGAAAGATGAAATATGGACAATTTTAAAGATAAAACAGTATTTGTAACCGGAGCAGGTGGCGGAATTGGAAAAGCAATTGCTTTGACTTTTGCTAAGAAAGGTGCCCATGTAGCTTTGGCAGATGTAAAAAAAGAATTCGTAGAAAAAGTGGCTAAAGAAATCAAAGCAATTGGAGGTAAAGCTTTGGCCTTGGCTGTAGACGTAACAGATTATGCTTCCGTAAAAAGTGCAGTAAGTGAAACAATAAATACCTTTGGAAGTTTAGACGTAGCCGTAAATAACGCTGGTGTAGTGGGTATAGGAAGTATCGAGGAAATAGACGAACATGAATGGGACAGAGTACTTTCGGTAAATGCAAAAGGTGTTTTTATATGTACTAAAGCGGTGTTAGAAGTCATGAAACCACAAAAAAGCGGAGCGATTATCAATACGGCCTCTATAGCCGGCAAAATGGGTATGGCACATTTATCACACTATGTAGCTTCTAAATTTGCGGTGATTGGTTTTACCAATAGTATTGCAAAAGAGGTTGCCGAAACGGGAATTACCGTAAATGCTATTTGCCCTGGTATCATTGGTACAGGGATGTGGCGTGGTGAAGGTGGTATCGCAGACCGCTGGAAACAAGCCGGAGAAACCGAAAGTCAGTCATGGGAACGTAACAAGAAAACACTGATACCGCAAGGTGTGGATCAGAGTGCAGGGGATATTGCTGATGCGGTTTTATTCATCGCTTCTGCTCCCCATATCACAGGGCAAGCCATAGCTGTTGATGGTGGGATGACTATGTAAAAAAGTATTATTAATAAATAAATAAATCAAGAAATGAAAACGCAAATTGGAATTAAAAGCGAAAACAGACAGGCAGTAGCCGAAATTCTTTCTAAATTATTGGCAGATGAATTTGTATTGTACACCAAAACAAGAAATGCACACTGGAATGTTGAAGGACCTGACTTTCATTCTATGCACATTTTCTTCGAAGGTCAGTATCAACAATTGGCAGACTTGATGGATGGTGTAGCTGAACGTATCCGTACGATAGGTCATTATGCCCCCGGAACATTAAAAGAATTTTTGGAACTTACGCATCTTAGCGAAGTCACTAACCAAAAAAATGACAGTGCTGGTTTTATAACAGAACTCTTGGCTGATCATGATACTATAATCGATTTTATCAGGGGTAGTATTGATGCGGTTCAGGAAAAATATAACGATGCCGGTACCAGCGATTACATCACCGGATTTATTGAAACCCACGAAAAAATGGCGTGGATGTTAAGAGCACATTTGAAGTAGTAATCTATTAAAATCTCTTATATTATTGAACAAATGCAACTTTTAGTTAAACAAGTTGCATTTATTTATTATAG
>JALAGS010000023.1 GCA_022712315.1 Sphingobacterium sp.
GATCAGCCCTTCTTTCTTATATTTAGTTTGGCTTGTTACGTTAAAGTCTATTAATATGCTATTCCTCGACTTTTAGGAGTAGCTTATCGATGCGGTGTCCATCCATATCGAGTACTTCAAAAATTAGGTTTTTAAATCGTACGCGTTCGCCTTCTTCGGGGACATGATCCAGTCTTAAAAATACTAAACCTCCGACGGTAGTTACATTGTTGATCTCATCTTCGTCTTCTTCAGATAGACCGATTTCAAATTCATCGAGAAGGTCCTCGATCTGATATTGTCCGTCGACAACATAATCACCGTTTTCCAATTGACGAATTGTTGGGCGGGCACTTAGGTCACTTTCTGTGATGTTGCCCACCAAATCACCAACGATATCCCTTAGCGTAATGATCCCCTGAGGCGAGCCATATTCGTCAATAACGACTGCTTGATGTATACTAGAGGTGCGCAAGGTGTTCATAATACTATAGGAGGAACTGAACTCGTTAACAAACTTGATCGGCAACATAAGTGTTCTTAGATCAAATGGTTCGTTTTGGAGAGATTGGCGGAGTAATGATTTGACATGAACAACCCCTTTAATATTGTCAAGGCCACCTTCACAGACAGGATAGATGGAATGATCGTTGTCCAATATAATCTTTCTATTTTCCTCAAAAGAATCTTCGAGGTCCAGGAAAACAATATTTTTGCGGTGAGTCATCAGGTTGACTGCTTTTTTGTCTCCTAAACTCAACAGGCGGTCGACGATATCATGTTCGATCCCTTCGATAACTCCACTATCAACGCCTTCGTCTACAAGTGCCTTAATTTCCTCTTCAGTAACACTGTTGCCACTGCTTTTGATATTTAGAATTTTGACAATAAATTCTGTTGACATGCTGAGCAGCCAAACAAATGGTCTAACGATCTTGCTCAGCAAATTCATCGGATAAGCAATAAGCATGGCATACTTCTCTGGAATAGCCATACCTATACGTTTGGGGACGAGTTCACCAAGAACCAAAGAGAAATAGGTAATGATAAAGACAACGATGATTACAGCGAGCTGTTCGCTATATGGTGCTACAATGCTGGATTTATTAAAAATTTCGACTAGATAAGATGAAATACTACCACCTGAAAAGAATCCAGTCAGGATACCGATAAGGGTAATACCTATTTGTACAGTGGATAGAAAGCTGTTGGGCGATTCTTTTAGGTTGAGGGCAATTTTAGCGGCTGCATTGTTTTTATCGCTTTCAGCTTGCAATCTTGCCTTTCTGCTGGATACGATGGATATTTCTGATGCCGATAATATTCCGTTCAGAATAATCAGGACTAAAATAATAATTGCTTCGGTAAGCATAATGAGTTGAAAAAGTTGTTTGCTATGGCTAATTTACGGAAAAGACCAGCCAAATAGTAGGATTATTATGAATATGTGAAGCATTCACAAAAAAAGCCGTATATTTTTCAATACGGCTTTTAGGATAATAAGCGTTTTTTTTAATTACATGCCACTGTCATCTAACATAAAGGTGTTTTTCTTGGTTTTCCATTTTCCTTTTGTGAAATCAGGGAATTCCAACGTTTTATTTCCTTTTGAAATAGACTCAGTAGATAGTGGGAATACAGCGCTCATAGTTACTGAATCATATACATCAATTGGAGTTTGTACTTTTTGTTTTACAGCTTGGATGAATGCATTGAATACAAACCAGTCCATTCCACCGTGACCAGAACCATTTGCTACCTCTTCGTATTTTTGCCAGATTGGGTGATCGTATTTTTTTACCCATTCGTCTGCAGAATCCCAAGTATGTGGTTTGGATTTACCTTCGATATGAATGCCTTTGGCAACATCCATCCAAATACCATCTGTTCCTTGTACACGGAAACCGATAGAGTAAGGTCGTGGTAAGTGCGTATCATGGGTTAACAACATGGTTTCGCCATTTGCACATTGTAACATTGTTTGTGTGATATCACCATTTTTGTAATTGATCTTACCATTGGGATGCCCTGGGGAAACTTTATTTACATAGGCTGCCAATCCACGTGCTTTACTTGAGTAAGAAGTAATATGAGTGAATCTGTTGCCCTTGTTGATATCTGCAAATTGCATGATCGGGCCTAAACCGTGCGTAGGGTAAAGGTCACCATCTTGGTCGATATTGAACTGTGTACGCCATTGTGCTTCAGAAATTGCTTTTGGCCCATATTCTACACCATGACCGTAGTAGTTTTTTCCATCATTGAATAGTACTTCACGTAAGTCGTGTTGGTAACCACCTTCTAAGTGTAATAGTTCACCAAATAACCCTTGTCTATGCATATTCAATACAGCAAGTACATCACGACGGAATGCGACATTTTCTAGGGTCATGTAAGGCTTTCCAGTTTCTTCAGATACTTTGACAATATCCCAGTGATCTTGTAGTGTTATACCTGCGATAACCTCACAACCTACGTATAGACCCGCTTTCATTGCATCAATAGCTTGGTTTTTGTGGAATTGCCAAGGCGTTGCAATAATAACAGCGTCTAATTTTTCATTGCTTAACATCTTTTTGTAAGCATCAACACCACCTGTATATTCTTTTGGAAGTTTGGTGCCTTTTGCGTTGAATTGTTTACGGCATTGTGCTAGAGATTCTTCTTGAGTGTCGCAGACAGCCACAATTTCTAAATCATCTCTGTTGAGGGCAATTTGAACGTGATTACGTCCTCTAAGGCCCACGCCGATAAAACCGATTTTTATTTTCCCATTTGTTTGAGCAAATAAGTCTGTACTAGAAAGGACACCGATTCCAGCTGTAGTGATGGCAGTCGATTTTATGAAATTTCTTCTATCCATTGTTTTGAGATATGAGGAGTTTGTATATTAGTTATTTACTTGTTTGAAAACAGTCCTTGAGACTGGCTACTATTAACAAATATATTATTTCATTTGGGATAAATGAAAGTGCAAACGTTTGCTTAATTTTATTAAATTTCATGCAAACGTTTGATTGAAATAAAAATTATCATTTATTAATTCAATTTGTGATATTGCAAGAACATTGATGATTTAAAAAACATAGTTTAATGTCTGATTTTAACCAATTAGTAGTAGAGAGCGCAGCAAAACAATTTACATTAGAAGGAGATATCATTTCAGTGCAACCATTTGGTTCTGGTCATATCAATGATACTTATCGTGTAGTTACTACCATAAATAGCGGTATATCGCATTTATTACAACGTATTAATCACCATGTTTTTCCTAACGTGGATGGATTGATGCATAACATCGAGATTGTCACCAAGCATCTTAGTAAGAAAGTTAAAGTTGCTGAAGGAAAGCGAATCAGCGATCATGTGTTGACAATTGTTCCTACTAAAGAAGGGAAATTATATATAAAGGATAGTCAGGGTAATTATTGGCGGATGTTTATCCTCATAGAGGATACCAAAAGCTATGATATTGTGGAAACCGAAGTGCAAGCCGCTGAAGGTGGTCGTGCTTTTGGTCTGTTTCAAAAGCAACTATCGGATTTAGATGCGACATTGATCGTAGAAGTACTGCCTAACTTCCATAATATAGAGTTTCGACTTGAAAATCTTCGTAAGGCAATTGCTAAAGATGTCTGTCACCGGGTAGATTCTGTAAAGGATAAATTGGATTTTATCTTTACTCGTGAAGATCGTATGAAAACCATACTTGCATTGGGAAATAAAGGTGAGCTCCCTTTACGTATAACACATAATGATACAAAGTTCAATAATGTACTCTTGGATCGTCACGATAAGATGCAATGTGTAATCGACTTAGATACAGTGATGCCCGGCTATGTGGCGTACGACTTTGGGGATGCTATCCGGACGATCATTAACCCTGTTGCCGAAGATGAGAAGGATGTTTCAAAAATTATCTTAAATCTCGCTTTATATAAGGCATATGCGGAAGGTTATTTGGAAGAAGCTAATGATTTTTTGACAACTTTAGAAAAAGAAACATTAGTAGATGGCGCTTTCTTATTACCATATATGCAAGGTGTACGTTTCTTAACAGATTATTTAGAGGGTGATCATTATTATAAAACCAAATATGAAGACCATAATCTAGTACGTACAAATACGCAGTTGAAATTGGTTGAAGAGATGGAAAAGAATGAAGCATTTATGCGGAAGGTAGTTTTTGATTGTATTTAACAATTTTATACCTTTAATCCTATTGAGAAGCTTCCATCAAGTAGATGAAGCTTCTTTTTTTCTGTACAAAAATATATTTGAATGAAAAAACTAACCATTTTGCCTATCGCAGCGGAGCTGACCGATACACTTGATTATAATACCCTGTCAAAGCTCATGGGGAATCTCGAATCGCACTCGTTGGAGTTTAATAACTGGAGTGAATCTTTCCCGTATAAACCCGAGGTGCAGTTTAAAATTGGCTATACCCAAGAGTATCTTGTCTTACAATATGATGTCGTTGAAGAACAACTGCGTGGCCAATATTCAGAAACCAATCAAAACGTATGGGAGGATAGCTGTGTGGAGTTTTTTATTTCGTTTGATGGCTGTAAACATTATTACAATCTTGAGTTTAATTTAATCGGAACTGGCTTGATAGGTTATGGTCCGGCCGAGAAGTCCTCTAGAAATCGATTGGATATTGCTGAGATAGAAAAGGTTCGTACTTTCTCTTTAATAGCACGTCATGGTAGCGATAAACGATGGAGTATGATTGAGGTCATTCCGCTTTCGGTATTTAAATTTGACGATCTTACTGATCTGAAAGGGAAACTGATCCATGGCAATTTCTACAAATGTGGTGATCATCTTAAACAACCACATTTTATATCATGGAATAAAATAGAAAATCCAACTCCTAATTTTCATCTCCCCCAATTTTTTGGAGAAATGGTCTTTGGTTAGGAGTTGGATTAAAAGAGTTGATGCTTATTGGTAAACAGATTCTTTTTTGAATTTTTTTGCCAATAGTGCATAGACTAATACACGGTATTTATTTTTATTGGACTTGCCAATAGCAGTAATAACCTCCTCCAATGCTTTGTCTAAATCGGGACCATCTTTTAATCCCAGTTTTTTGATCAGGAAATTTTGTTTGACGCGATTGAGTTCTTCGGGATCTGAAGCAGCGACTGTCTCGGAGTCTGCATTGTAAATGGAAGGTCCTATTCCTTTTGTTACTTTTGCAATAAATGCTTCATCTAATGATAAGCCTAGCTTTTTTGATTCTGCAACATATGCAGCAATTTTTTCATCTAATTTGCTCATAATTATTTAAGTGATTTAATTGTAGTAAGTTAAGTTAGGTAAAAAAGTCGATAAACAAAATTATTCTTTGTGTAAGGATAAAGATTGTTACATTTGTGAGCTTGATAAGTGCCGTTAACTAAAATGTGGAAAAATTCAACTAATTATTCTTCGTAATTGTTGTAAGTTACATTTTTATAAGTTATCTTTGCACCTCAATAATTGAATATACGTAATCATAATAATAATGAAAAAAGATTTGCATCCTTCAAATTACAGATTAGTTGTATTTAAAGATATGTCAAATGACTATGCTTTTATTACAAAATCTTGTGTTGATACTAAAGAAACTATTACATGGGAAGACGGTAATGAATATCCAGTTGTAAAATTGGAGATTTCTCATACATCACACCCTTTCTATACAGGTAAAATGAAATTGGTTGATACTGCTGGTCGTATCGACAAATTCCGTAGCCGTTACAACAAAAAATAATTGTAGCAGATCTGTATATTACAATATTAAGAACTCGATAAATAGGATTTGTCGGGTTTTTTTTGTTATTTTTAATTTGTGAAAATCTTCTTTACAGATTGCTTTGATACGATCCAATTGTTGGATGCGCTTGGCTCCCCATTTACTTCCTTTGATAAAAAGAGTCT
Organism: Sphingobacterium sp.; assembly: GCA_022712315.1. GTDB lineage: Bacteria > Bacteroidota > Bacteroidia > Sphingobacteriales > Sphingobacteriaceae > Sphingobacterium. The sequence goes on from JALAGS010000023.1 coordinate 5,911, forward strand.
TTATCCCTTTACTTTCTTGAAATCCTGTTTAGATCTTCGGGTGGGTGTGCTGACTTTACGGGAAAAATGGCAAAAAATAATGTCAGGATACGACGTTGAGTATCTCTTGGCGAATGAGAATGAAGAAGGGGTTGTGTGGGTGTCAGCGAATGTTGTTCCATCTGCTGGGTTATTAGCTGCTATTCGGCAATTGAATGGGGGAGATGTCTTGTTACACGAGGGGTATGTTGTAGCCTGCCGCTATACGCGTTCGGGTGATTATTGTGCACGGGAGATCGAGGAGAAAGTGCATATATTAAAAGGTGTTGAAGACCTGTTTTTGTTGACTGGTGCAGAAATAGAAAATGATTTCAAGTTGTTGGTTCAAGATACTCAGGTTCTAACGGTATCTGCGACTAATCAATTACTAGGTAATCGCTTTTATATCGCGGATAAGGTTAGTATGGAATGTGCAACACTTAATTCCCTAACGGGGCCGATATATATCGATGAAGATGTTACAATCATGGAGGGGGCACATTTGCGTGGTCCTTTGTATCTCGGCAAAGGAGCTGTTGTGAAAATGGGGACGACCATTTATGGAAATGTTTCTGTTGGAGAACAGAGTGTTGTCGGTGGGGAGGTCGGAAATTCGGTCATTGGCGACTTCTCTGCCAAAGGACACCACGGTTATCTAGGATGCTCGGTTATAGGGGATTGGTGCAATTTGGGAGCCGGGACCTCTAATTCCAATCTAAAGAATAACTTAAAGACGGTTTCTATTTACGATTATGCCTTAGATAAGGATCGGGACACTGGGTTATTAAAATGCGGATCGTTTATTGGAGATTATACACGCCTTGGTATCAATTCGGCTTTAAACACGGGAACAGTAATTGGAATTGCAAGCATGCTGGCAGATACAAGTTTTTATGCTAAATTTGTACCGTCATTTGCTTGGGTGTTTGATGGGAATACACAGACCTATGCGTTTGATAAGTTTATGGCATATTTGGAGGCTCTATATGCTTCTAAGGGAAAAGTGCTCACAGAGCAGATTAAAGATAAATTGAATCAACTTAACAAAAAATATAATTAAATCGTAAAATCATGCGTAAAAAAATCGTAGCTGGTAATTGGAAAATGAATTTGGACTATCAATCGGGATTAAGTTTATTTTCTGAAATTATCAATATGGCCAAAGATGAAGTGATTGGGAATCAAGAATTGGTTGTTTGCAGCCCATTTATTCATTTGTCAAGTCTTGGACAATTGTCTAAAAATGTTGCAAATGTAAATATCGGTGCACAGAATATTCATCAAGCTGAGTCTGGAGCCTATACAGGTGAGATTTCAGCGTCACAAGTAAAATCAGTTGGTGCTTCACATGTTATTTTAGGCCATTCCGAAAGACGTGCTTATTTTGGTGAAACAGATGCATTATTGGCAGCTAAAGTAGATATTGCTTTGAAACATGGCTTAACTCCTATATTCTGTATTGGAGAAACAAGAGAAGAACGTGAATCAGGTGCTTTCTTTGATGTTATTAAAACACAATTGACTGATGGGCTGTTCCATTTATCAAAAGAAGCGTTTGCTTCAGTTGTATTGGCTTATGAACCTGTATGGGCAATTGGGACAGGATTGACAGCCAGCCCAGAGCAAGCACAGGAGGTTCATAAATTTATCCGCGAGGTTCTTGCTGATCAATATGGTCAAGAGATTGCGGCGAATACAAGTATTCTATATGGAGGATCTTGTAATCCTGGTAATGCGAAGGATTTATTTGCACAGGCAGATATCGATGGTGGTTTGATTGGAGGGGCATCTTTGAAATCGAGAGATTTTATTGATATCGCTAAAGTATTTAACGGCTAATTTTTAGAAATGAAATACGTAGAGGTTATCTTTCAAATGCGATCAGGTGAAGAATGGCAAAAAGATTTGTTGATATCTGATTTGGCTGATATTGGCTTTGATACTTTTGAAGATACCGAATCTGGATTTGCAGCCTATATTCCGGCTGCAAATCTTGACTTGCAAGCATTAGAGACGTTGATGCTGCAGCCTTATGACGGCCTAGAGGTCGATTATAAGGTACAGGAAATAGAAAATCAGAATTGGAATAAACTCTGGGAAAGCAACTTCAACCCAATAGAAGTGGGAGGCCAATGCTATGTACGTGCAACTTTTCATGAGGCGAGACCAGAATTTCCATACGAAATCATTATAGACCCGAAGATGTCTTTTGGTACAGGTCATCACCAAACTACTTCGATGATGCTCCAGTATATTTTGGAGAATGATTTTAATGGAAAGCAAGTTTTGGACATGGGCTGCGGTACAGGGATCCTGGCAATTCTGGCATCGAAAAAAGGAGCTGATTCTGTATTGGCTGTGGATTATGATGAAATATGTGTGGAAAGTGTGATTGAAAATAGAGTACTCAATCACGTGGAGCATATCGAAGCGCTCTGTGGCTCTTATGAAGTGTTGGAAGGTCGTGTCTTTGACGCGATTTTGGCGAATATTAATCGCAACATACTTTTAGAGCAATTACCACAGTATGCATTGAGTATGCGTACAGGAGGAGAGTTATACTTAAGTGGTTTTTATGAACAGGAGGATTTGGCGATTTTAAGCGATTCTGCGGTATCATTGGGCTTTGAGTTTATCTCCAATAAAGTTTTAAACAATTGGTGTGCAGCCAAATTTGTGAAGCGATAATTTAGCTATGCGGATTCATTTTATAGCAATAGGTGGTAGTGTGATGCATAACCTTGCTATTTCATTGGCAAAACAAGGGCATCAAGTGACTGGTTCTGATGATCAGATCGTGGAGCCTTCTCGTTCTCATCTGATCGAAGCTGGACTGCTTCCTGATCAGTTAGGATGGTTTGAGGAAAGGGTGACAGAGGATGTTGATGCTGTGATCTTGGGTGCTCATGCCCAAGCAGACAATCCTGAGTTAAAGCGAGCGCAAGAATTAGGTCTAAAAATTTATTCTTTTCCCGAATTTATTCAAGAGCTTTCTCAGGATAAAATTCGAGTAGTTATTGCTGGAAGTTACGGCAAGACAACCATAACGAGCATGGTTATGCATGTTATGCGATTTCTAGGAAAAGAATTTGACTATTTGGTAGGTGCTCAGTTGAGAGGTTTTGATAAGCTGGTCGATATCACTAAGCATAATAAGATTATTATTATCGAAGGAGATGAATATGTTTCATCCAAAATCGATCCGAAGTCTAAGTTTTTGTATTATAAACCAAATATAGCCTTGATTTCGGGTATCGTATGGAATGAGTTTAATTCGAAAATATCACAAGAGGAATATATTAAACAATTTGAAGATTTTATTGACTCGATTCCGCCCAAAGGTACTTTGATTTATAATAAGGAGGATGTTGTTTTACAGAAAGTTCTTCAAGAGACGAAAGATTGTAAGATCAATAGACATGGCTATAAGATTCCCGATTATACGATCAATAAAGGGGTAACCTATATTAATACGGCAGATGGCGATATTCCATTGCAGGTATTTGGTAAGCACAATTTGTCTAATATTGCCGGAGCATATACGATCTGTGAATGGTTGGGGATCAAAAAGAAAGAGTTCTTTGAGGCAATAAAGAGTTTTAATACTTCGATCCGATATTTGGAATTTGTTGCGAGCTCAGAGGGGTCTGTGGTTTATCAGGATTATGCCTGCAATGCGGATAAGGTGAAATCAAGTATTCACGCCGTGAAAGAGCAATTTCCTAATCAGAAATTGGTCACAATTATCGAATTAAACTCGTATGATAGTTTGGATTCATCGTTTTTGTTACAATATGCGAACTCTATGAAAGAGTCGGATGTGTCTGTGGTCTACGTGAATATAAATTCCTGTAAAGAGCTCAATAAAGATATTGAAAATGTACCTAATAATATTAGGGATAATTTTAATAACCCTGATTTAGAGGTTGTTGTAAGTCTGGATGGGCTCTATTCTTTTTTAGATGGTGTGAAATCTAAGGGTTACAATTTACTTCTTATGAGTTTAAATAATTATAATGGGGTTAACTTGTCGGTGTTGGCTGATCGTTTTTTTAGAGATTTTTAGAGAAAAAAATATAATTTAATGTAAATTAAATTGTAATTTATTATTTTTGTTTAAAATATCTACCAGATGAATGCATTAGGAAAAAAAATCAGATTACTTAGACACCAAAAAGGGTGGAGTCAAGAGGATGTTGCAAAACGATTGGATATCTCAATCCCAGCATTTTCTAAAATTGAAACAGGGATTACAGATGTGAATTTGTCTCGCCTGAATCAAATTTCAAAATTATTCAATTTGACAGTTGTTCAACTTTTATCTACTTCAGATTCTGAAGAAGATAAAGAGTATGTAAATGAGGTGAATGCTTTGACGCAAAAATTACAACAACGCGATGGGGAAGTAATTGAATTGCAGAAAAAGGTTATTGATCTTTATGAGCAATTGCACAAAAGATAGGGCATATTAAAATTGTTACTGAAAAGGCAATCCACAGGGTTGCCTTTTTTTGTTTATGCAACTTTATTTTGGTCAAAAGTGATTTTGTTTTTGTTTCTTTGTAAGTATTTTATCAAAAAAAATAAAGGTTGATTATTTATGGGGAGATTAAACGGGGATATGACTACTAGCCCGTCGACTGATTTTTTTAAGTCAAATGTGTTGGGACAGCGTTCGGGACTCTTTGTCCTTTTCTTTACTGAAATGTGGGAACGCTTTTCGTTCTACGGAATGCGTGTACTCTTAATGCAGTTTTTAACTGCAGCAGTCATTCAAGGTAGTCCTTTTTCAGGATGGTCTTGGACTGCACAGCAAGCAGGAGCACTTTATGGAACCTATGCCATGATGCTCTATTTAACTCCAATTCTAGGAGGGATTATTGCGGATAAATATATTGGATCACGTAAAGCGGTAATTATTGGCTCATCGATTATGACGCTGGGGCACGCTGCTATGGCTTTTGAAACCTCAATTATGTTTTTCCTTGGTTTGATATGTCTAGTTGTCGGTACAGGCTTTTTTAAGCCCAATATGCCTTCTATCTTGGGTGAGATGTATAAAGACCTGCCGGAGAAAAAGGATGGAGCTTATACGATATTCTACATGGGTGTTAATGCCGGTGCTTTTTTTGGTATGATGCTATGCGGATATATTGCCGAAACTTATGGCTGGCACTGGGGATTTGGATTGGCTGGTATCTTTATGCTTTTAGGAACGCTGCAGTTTGTTTTCGCAAAACCGCTCATGGGCAACCTCGGTGTTCTAAACAAGTTTGTAACTGGAGAAAATAAAGTTATCGCTGAGGATACGGATACAAGAAATCCATTTACCCTACGGGATTATGTCTTGATTGCGATAGTTTCTATTATTGGTTTCGTATACGCTTTCAATGACCCGTTGTCTAAGAATGGTATTGTTGATGTGTTTTCTGGTTTGGATACGTCGTTTCTCAGAGGTCAGTATATCATGGTCATTGTAGCATTGATTCTTTTCATCTATCTTATTGTTACACGCATTATGCGTTATGATAAGGTTGTCAGGGATCGGATGTTTGCTGTCGTGTTGTTAGCCTTTTTCTTGGTCTTCTTTTTTATGAGTTTTGAGCAAGGGGCGACTTCGTTAGTTCTTGTTGCAAGAGATAATATTGACAGAGCGCTTACCGGCGCTGCATTGACGACCTTTAATGTGGTGAATGGCTTATTGACGATTGTGCCGCTTTCGATTATCACTTGGGTTCTGATTAAATTGGCAAAAGTGACCTGGAATAAAATCGCGATCTCCAATATTGTATTGTTCATCTGTTTCGGTTTGATTTGGGGGGCTGCAATTTGGATGTTATACAAAGAATTCAATAAGGAAGCTTCGGAAATTAAAGTCTCCTGGTTTTCTATTCTAAACTCATTTTTTATTATTGCACTTGCTTCATCGGTATCTAAAATTTGGGAGTCCAAATATAACCCATCTGCAGCCTTTAAATATGGCTTTGGTTTGATCTTGGTTGCAATTGGGTTTTTGATTATCGGATTAGGATCAATGGGAATAAGTCAGGGCACCAAAATTTCGATGGTATTTTTGGTATTGACCTATTTGTTCCATACATTGGGCGAATTATTTATTTCGCCTGTAGGTTTATCTTACGTGTCGAAATTGGTGCCTGCGCGCATGCTTGCATTTATGTTTGGCATCTGGTACCTAGCAATCGCTATTGCACAGAAAGTTGCCGCCGTATTGGGAGGACAAGTGGAAACAATTCAAGAGGAACACTCCTTGAGTTACTTCTTCTTTTTATTTACCGCAATTCCAGCCTTGGCAGGTGTGTTGGTAATGCTGTTTAATCCATTGATTAAACGATTGATGCACGGAATTAAATAACAAATATATAAGCTTCTTTTACGAAAGAAGCTTTTTTGATTAATATATAAATTAGTATGGAGGTTAGTACAAGGGAATCGCTAGAGGAGATTCAAAATTTTGAGGGAAAGTACCCTAAACAAATCTGGAGTCTATTCTTTTCCGAGATGTGGGAAAGATTCTGTTTCTACGGTATGCGGGGTATGTTGGTGTTCTTTATGATCACGCAACTAAACTTTGCTGAGAAGGATGCGAATTTGCAGTATGGGGCGACACAGGCATTTGTTTATGCATTTACATTCATTGGTGGGTTATTTGCAGACAAAATTCTCGGTTTTAGAAAGTCTTTATTCTGGGGTGGCTTATTGATGATTGTAGGAAGTCTTTTTCTTGCAGCAGATCCGCATAAATATTTCTTTTTTGGTTTATCATTTATCATCATAGGTACTGGTTTTTTTAAACCTAATATCTCGACGATGGTAGGTGAACTTTATAAAAAAGGCGATGTTCGTCGTGATGGCGGTTTTTCTTTGTTTTATGCGGGAATAAATTTAGGCGCCTTCTTAGGTGGATATATCTGTGTCGCGATTGGGAAAGGGTATATGCTCACTTCGTTTATTTCTGAGGCACATCGTTGGAATGTTGCCTTTGGTTTGGCGGCAATAGGAATGTTGGTCAGTTTGGTGAATTTTCATTTCACCAAAAGACATTTGGGGCCAATTGGACTTCAGCCAGGGGATCCTGATGCGATTGTAAAAACAAAGGCACTTCCAAAATGGGTAGAATATGCTGTATATATTGCGACATTGATTTTTATTCCCATTATTCAGATCATGGTGTCAAAAACGCAGTATACCGATTATTTTATGTATACAATTGGCCCTTTGACGCTCTTGTATCTTTTCTATGAAATGTCTAAAGTGACATCAGAGGAACGTAAAAAATTGATTGCTGCCTTGGTGTTTATTCTTTTCTCCATTATTTTTTGGGGAATATATGAGCAAAGTGGCGGTTCGTTGAGCATTTTTGCTGCAAAACATCTGAATGATTCTTTATTAGGTATGATAACGCTGGATCCGAATGGTGTTAACAATTCAGGTGGAGCACTGTTTATTATTGCATTAGCACCGCTTTTTGGCCTTTTCTGGATTTGGTTGGGCAAACGTAAAGTCGAGCCAAACACTATTATCAAGTTTGGTCTTGGTTTCGTTTTCTTGGGGTTGGGTTATTATGTGCTCTTTGCGACACGTTTGTTTGCCCATGACGGTATGACCTCATTGGATGTTTTTACCCTTGCCCTACTAGTGATCACCGTAGGTGAGCTTTGTCTTTCACCGATCGGCCTCTCTATTATGACAAAATTGTCTCCACCGCGATTGCAAGGTATCATGATGGGAATGTGGTTCCTAGCTAGTGCTTATGGGCAATACGTTGCAGGTTTGATTGGTGCTAGTATGGCCGAAGCTAAAGAAGGAAGTTCATTGGCAGATAAACTGGTGACTTATACAGAAAGTTACAAGCAATTAGGCTTGTATTCTTTGATTGCTGGTGTTGTGCTTATTGCCTTGTCGCCTGTAGTGCGTAAATTGATGGGGAACGTGAAATAAGCGTTCGCTATTTTGACAGCATAAAGTTATTCGTTCAACATAAAAAAAGCTTGATTATTAAATCAAGCTTTTTTTATGTTATCCGTAAATCCATTTGAATTTATATTCTTTTTCAGGAACCTTCATCCGGTCAGCCAGTCTAGTCAGACGATCTGGTAGCTTTAACAGATAGTCTCTTGCTTTTTCACCTTTATCATTTAGTCCCGTAACTTGATCTATTTGCCATTCGTTGTTTAGGTCTTTCAATATATCAACATAGTCCAAAGCAGTATATACACCCAGTCGTTGCGCAGCATCAGAGAAATGTGCAAATGCTTCTCCTTGAGGCTCGCCTGCTTCTCTTAAAAATTGTGCTGGCATCACGATTTTTTTGCGCATCATATCTTCAAATGCAATCATCACTTCACTAGGATCTACCGTGATTGCTTTTGAAATAAACGACATATAAGCTTTGGCGTGGCGTGCTTCATCAGATGCGATGACACCGCACATTTTTGCTAAAAGTTTATCACCGCTCTTTTTGGAAAGTCCAGATACACGACGATGTGAAACATTGGTTGCCAGTTCCTGGAAGGATGTATAAATAAAATTCCGATAAGGATCTGCACCGGTACCGATATCAAAACCATCTTGTATCAGATATTGCGTAGACATTTCAAATTGGCGCATATCTATTCTGCCTGACAAATAAAGATATCTATTTAAAAGATCACCATGTCGGTTTTCCTCGGCTGTCCAAGCACGTACCCATTTCATCCATCCGCCTTGCTCGTTTTTGTCAACATCTTCCACCATGGTCAACCAGGATTCGTATGTTGGTAGAGCTTCTTCTGTGATTGTATCCCCGATTAATACAGCAACCAAATCATAAGAAAGCTCTTTTGCACTTTCCTGCAACTCTCTTACTTCCTCAAAAAAAGTGTCCCTAGAAGAATCTGGAAGGAAGTCGGCAGGTTGCCACATTTCTTCAACAGGCTTCAGGTATTCGCTCATCTCATTAAGCATGAACGGTTCCAAATAGGCCATCACTTCTTTACGTGAGCCTTCCGGTAAATTTAGAGGTAATTCTTGCATATCATTACAAAGGTAACTAAATAGCATCAATAAATTGTAAAAGCTAACTATAATTGTTTAAAATGCCAAAATTTACTTTTCGAAGTGAAGAACCCGTGAAAACCAGAACCGATAATGACATAAAAAACAGATTGCCCACCCTGTATTCGATAAAATACTATTAACTTTGTATAAATTATTTAGACGACGTTGGAAAGATTTAATATAGATAAAATACGTGCTGATTTCCCGATACTGAAAAGAGAAGTAAACGGCAGACCATTGGTTTATTTGGATAACGGCGCAACGACACAAAAACCGAGTGCTGTTATCAATTCGATCGTGCATTATTATACAGATATGAACAGCAATGTACATCGTGGCGTGCATTATCTTAGTCAGATATCGACGGACGCTTTTGAGGTAACCCGAAAAAAGGTTCAGACTTTTATCAATGCTGCTGAAGATAAGGAAATCATTATTACCAAAGGAACAACAGATGGGATTAATCTCATTGCAACCTGTTATGGAAGAGCTTTCATTCATGCGGGCGATGAGATCATTATCTCTGCTATGGAACACCACTCTAATATTGTGCCCTGGCAGATGCTCTGCGATGAGAAAGGATGTAAAATCCGTGTCATTCCAATGAATGATAAAGGTGAGCTTGATATGGACGCGTACAATAACTTGCTGAATGAAAAAACGAAATTAGTTGCTGTGACCTACGTTTCAAATGCGCTAGGGACAATCAATCCAGTAGATGAGATTATTTCAATGGCTCACGAATATGGGGCTGTCGTTTTGGTTGATGCTGCTCAAGCTGTTCAGCACATTCAGATTGATGTTCAAAAACTCGATGTAGATTTTTTGGTGTTTTCAGGTCATAAAATGTATGGTCCGACCGGAGTAGGGGTATTATATGGCAAAGAAGAACTGCTCAATGCGATGCCTCCATATCAAGGTGGTGGAGATATGATTAAGGAGGTAACTTTTGAAAAAACAACCTATAATGAATTGCCGTTTAAATTTGAGGCCGGCACGCCTAACATTGAAGCTGGTATATGTTTAAATGAGGCAATCGATTATATCAATTCAATAGGCTTGGACAATATTGAGGCCTATGAGCATGAGTTGCTGCAGTATGCTACGGAGAAGCTATCTGAAATTCCGGGCATGCGATTTATTGGCACAGCCGAGCAGAAGTGTTCCGTTATTTCATTTGTCATCGATGGTACCCATCCTTATGATGTTGGTGTGATCTTGGATAAATTAGGAATTGCCGTTCGTACTGGGCATCACTGTGCCCAACCAGTCATGGATCGGTTTGGTATACCTGGGACAATTCGCGCTTCTTTGGCAATTTATAATACAAAAGAGGAAATAGATGTTTTGGTTGCGGGTATTCAGCGCGCAGTCAATATGTTGGTTTAATAAAAAATAGTATGACCATTAATGAAATACAGGATGAATTAATTGAGGATTTTGCTTTCTTTACAGATTGGATGGAAAAATATGAGTACATCATCCAGCTGGGGAAAGAAGTGCCTCTAATTGATGAACAATACAAAACAGACGAATATATTATCAAAGGATGCCAGTCCAAAGTATGGCTTTTTCCAGAAATTAAGGATGGAAAGGTTTATTTTACAGCAGACAGCGATGCGATCATCACAAAGGGATTAGTAAGTTTAATGGTTAAGGTCCTGTCGGGGCATACAGCAAAGGAGATCGTAGACGCAGATTTATATTTTGTCGACAAAATAGGATTGAAAGAACATTTGTCACCAACTAGGGCAAATGGTCTACTCTCCATGATTAAACAAATGAAATTGTATGCATTAGCGCTACAGGTGAAAGCATAGGAAAAGGGGATTATTTATCCCCTTTTTTTCTGAAGGCGTCTACTGTTGTCGGCCAGAAAGAATTTTCAGTTCGCTTTCATTGCTGTTGGTGTTTGTGAATCCATGAAGGTTTTATTCGGTCCATCTACCATTTTTATCTTCAATTTAATGTTTTAATGGAAATTATCCGATGAGTTCCTGAATAACAATTTTTTTCATTTTCATCAGTGCTTCATTTGCTCCTGGCCGCTGTAGATATGTCGCTATCTGCTCAGGTACGATCTGCCAGCTAACCCCGAATTCGTCTTTGCACCAACCGCACATGCTCTCTTTTCCTTTCGCGGTGATATGGTTCCAGAAATAATCAATTTCCTTCTGATCCTTGCAAAGAATAGTGAGTGAAACCCCTTCATTGAAGCTGAAATTCTGTGAAACGCCACTATCCATTGCCATCAACGTAAATCCATTGACTATAAATTGTGTATGTTGGATCGATCCTATATAATCGCCTTCTGTATATTTCATTATTCCATTGCTTCGGAAATCGGGAAATAATCCCTGATAAAAAGCTATGGCTTTTTCACAATTCCCTTGCTGCTCTCCACAATACATCAGGGTTGGGACAATTGCCTGCTGGTTGGTATCACCTAATTTGCCAAGATATAGTTGCCAATTGACACCATATTTGTCCGCCAGCCAGCCGTAGTAGGGGCTCCAGGGGTAGCTGTTTAGCGGCATTAGGGTGCTACCTCCGGTTGTCGCCAGAGAATTCCATATACGGTCAATTTCCTCTTTGCTCTCACAAATGACCATAAATGATATGGATGGGTTTGGTGTAAAGATCGGTCCGCCATTTATTCCAATAAATTTCACACCGTTTAGGACAGCCTCAACAACGATTGGCGAGCTGTTGCTAATATGACTGTTTGGAAAGGTCCGGCAGTAGAGATCAAACGCTTCTTTCGCATTTTGATCAAACCAAATGGATGGTATAATTACATTATTCATCATTTCATTTTTGTTTTATAATGCAGCTATTTGTATTTGTCGTTCAGCCCTTTTTTTGCAAAAATCAGTAGTTTAATTTTCTCCATACGGGACTGTTTAGTCTTTTCTTGTTTGGCCTCCTCAATGTATTCGATGTATTCTTTCTGTTTTCCGGGTGTTAATGACTGGAAGCTGTCGTTGAATGCTTTGTCTGCCTGTAAAGCTTCTAAAAATAACCCTGAGGGAGCTTTTGCAGGTGCCTTGGTCGGTTTGAGCTCTTTTCCTTCGTCAATGGTTTGGATGGATTCTTGGATATACGCGGCTATTTTTTCGGCATCCATATCCTTAACGTTTTCAAAACGCCATTGCCGCAATGCTTTCGTTTTTCCTTCAGAGGCACTAATCAGCTGCTTTTCTTTGTCTTCTAAGAATACACCATTATAAAACCAGAGGGAAAAGAAATTTTTAAAACCACCCCAGCCAATAACGTTTTTTCCTTTATGGGTATAAATATAATTTCCCCATTTGAATTCTTTTTTTAGTGAAGTCTTGACGATAATCTGCTGCATGAGCTCTTCAGCTGCTTGCCAGTTTCCGCGGCTTTGGTACCAATTGGGGCCTTGTTTGTCCTTGAGTTTATCGATATTAAAATTGACAATATCGCTTATTACTTGTGTCGGAATCGGTTGATCCAATGGAATCTGTATAGCACCTTTTGTAGTTTTAAAATTTTTAAGCGCTGTGGCGAAGTGCTGGATAGCATCTGGGCCAGGATACAATCCCAGATGATTTTTGTTCATTGCAAAGTGGATGATATTACCTTTGTATCTGAAAGTGGGCATTTGATAGGAAATCGTTTCATCTGCCGAAGGAGGGACCAGACTAGCAATAAGCTGTCTCACTTTGACCAGATATGCTTTTTTGTCCGCATCAAATTGATTGATATATTCGTCTATTGTTGAGATGCTCGTTGCCATAATTTGGATGCTACTCTTTGATTCTCGTATACGTATTTTCTATAAACTGTATTGTCTCGCGCATAAGCTGCTCTAATGTCTCCATATTGATGTCGCTTAATCTTTTGATGTATATACAGGCTTTGCCTATTTTGAACTTTCCTAACTGATCAACTAAATGACGATGTTCATCTCCTCCACTGTAGACGTAAAGAGAAATCGCTGATTTTCGGGGACTGAATCCAAGCAGGGGGGCATTGCCTTCATGTCCGCTTGCATATTTATAATGATACTGTCCGAATCCGATAATTGTTGATCCGAACATCTTTGCCGGTTCACCTGTTGCGATTCCCATCAGTTTTATAAGTGCTGCGCTATCCATCTGTTTTTGTGGGTCGTCAATTTTTTTGACAAAGTTTTCGACAGGTGATTCGGTATATGCCGTTTTATTTTGTGCCATTTATCATTGAATGCTACGAGAAGTCTTCCTATAATTTTAATTGATCTATGTGAGGATCTTGAAATTTGATTTTGTGCTTGTTTATGTTTTGTCGCGACTATTTCTGGAACATAAAATCAAAGGCTCCAGTTCTCAGATTAATATCATATTCAAGATATGCTTTCAGACAAGCTAGAAAGTTGGCCCATCCCTCGGTTTGACGCATCATAATTAAAATACCTTCTGCATCATTGTTCATCTCGTGTTCTGTAATCTTTACAATGGTCGAGTTTTCTCCAAATGTAGATAATACAATTTCCACGAATTGATTTGGAAGCCCGCCGCTCCAGTCAAAGGAAATGTAAGAGTCCGCGTTGATCGTTTTTCCGGTGACAGGAAAACTATCCGGAAATTCAGGAAATGTCCATTCGACCGTTTTATCAGTCTCTAACCGTCCGGTTGACGATTTGATAAAATAGTGATTCATTTTGTTGGGATCTACGATTGCCTCAAAAACTTCGTTGATACGTTTCTGAATCTGAATACTTGCTTTTGCAGTTAACTTTTCCATAATGATTGATTTAAAGTTTCAGACAAATATTCAATAAATAGTAATAGCTTGTATCAGCTGTTATAAAATATTTGTTCAGTTTTGGATATCTCTCCTTAAGAGTCTTTACCATCTTAAATAAACAGTCGAGTGGAGAATAGGTTTTGCTTTTAGAAATTCGGATCAATATTTACTCCAAAATGAACAATTCGTACACTTGTATAATTGTACTTTATGTTACTTTTGATAGAATTCAATCGGAATAACTCTTATTGCGATCCATAAAACCGATATTATGTTTAAAATTAAGTACTTCTTTTTTTTTCTGCTTTCTTCGGGAACAATTGTTTCCATGGCGCAGACTAAAAATGTAAATGAGGGTAATGAAGCTACGAATATGTTTAATGATGCTACTGCACGTGATAAAAATGTACTAGCGGAAGCTGAAAATGGCTGGTGGAAACAAGCGGCTAGCGCAAGAGAGCAACGTATCAAGAAATGGAAAGAAGCAACATTTGGCATGTTCGTTCACTGGGGTGTTTATTCACAGTATGGCAATATATGGAAAGGAAAACAAGGCGGTGGTTATGCTGAGCATTTGATGCGTGTGATGAAAATCCCACGTCAGGAATATCTTGATTCTGCACGGCGATTCAATCCAGTAAGATTTGATGCAGAGGAGTGGGTGTTGTTGGCAAAAAATGCAGGTATGAAATATTTTATTATTACGGCCAAACATCATGATGGTTTTGCGATGTATCCCTCGGCATTTTCAAGCGAGTATTCGTTAGCGAATACGCTATTTAAAAGAGATCCTTTAGCCGAGTTGGCTGCAGCCTGTCGTAAGCACGGACTTTTATTTGGGTTTTATTACTCGCATGCTTTCGACTGGGAACATCCCGATGCTCCCGGAAATGACTGGGATTATGATAACCCCGGGGGAGATAAATTGCTGGGTGGTGCAAATTGGTTCGACAAGCATCCTGATTGGTTAATAAAAGCTAAACGTTATGTGGATGAAAAAGCAATACCACAGATTGAAGAACTTATCCAACGTTATCATCCCGATTTATTGTGGTTTGACACGCCGCATAAGTTGCCGTTGTCGGAAAATTTGAGGATACTCAAAGCGATTCGAATGAAGGATCCTTCCATTGTTGTCAACGGTAGGTTGGCTCGTACGGAGGAAAAGAATTATGGCGACTATCTAAATACAGCAGATCGGCCGGAAGAATATTATCCGGTTTCCAACGGGGCTTATTGGGAAGCCATACCCACGACGAATGAATCTTATGGTTACTCTTCGACGGATAAAAGTCATAAATCTACAGCACATTTTATTAAGCTGTTGGCAAAGGCGACTGCAATGGGAGGAAATATTCTTATGAATATTGGTCCTAAGGGTGATGGAAGCATCGACGGTCCTGATGTTGCCATTTTAAAGGGATTAGGTCAGTGGATGAAAGGGAATAGTGAAAGTGTTATTGCTGTTGCTCCTTCCGGTTTGCCTCGCCAGCCTTGGGGAGTCATTACACAAAGAGGGAACATTTTATATCTTCATGTCTTTGACCGGCCTGAGCGGGCGGATTTGATTGTTGGAGGATTGAAAGGTAAAGTTAAATCAGTTTCCTCTTTGTCGGGAGAAACTATCGGGAAATATAGGTCCGACAAAGATGGACTGCATATTCCGATAGATCAAATAATTTCCCAGGATGATGACCTGGTCGTAGTGGTGCAATTGAAAGATAGTATAACTAATCCAATAAATCCTAATTTAATGTATGTGGATCATAATGTTAATAAAAATCGGCTACTGACCTTTTATGCAAAACAGATAGGGAGTCCAATGAAGTTTGGGGATGGCAAAAAGAATCGCTACTATGTGACGGGTTGGACTAGTTTAAGTCAAGGTTTAAGATGGGATACCAATGTGTTAAATGGCGGACACTTCAAGGTGTCTATACGGTATGTGAAAGATGTTATAGGTACAGGAGGGAAGCTGGGCTTGAATTTAGGGGGGAAGAATATAGATTTTACGATAGATCCGTCTTCTTCAGTTGGTTTGCGTGAAAATCAGCTTGAGTTGGGTACGGTTGTATTGCCAAAGGGCAAGCAAGTGATTGAATTACGTGCCCGTACTATAGCGGGAGCAGAAATGGTGAAGTTTTTGGAAGTCATATTGCTTCCGGAATAATTTGTGTTGGTGAGCATCCGTCAATCCTTTGTTTAAATCCTTCTGGGGTTAATAACAAAAAAAGCTAATCGCAAGATTAGCTTTTTTTGTGTCGACTAGTACGAAATTCGAATCTTTTAAAACACTACATAAATTTTCACTCGCTATGGACTAATGCTGCGTCTGATTTAATGATTAAATACACCTCTCTTTACAATATCCAAATACTGTGAAAAAGAATACCTTTACTAATTCAAACACTGTCTTTGCTATTTTATGGTTTTAGTTTTGCTATCATTGTGGCAAGTTTGATGAAAATTAAACGAGACAACATGAAGAAGATCATCCTTGCATTTCTACACTTTGTTATTATGCTATCCGCAGCAAATGCACAAAATGGCATTAACTTTTATCACTCGTACGCTGCTGGCGGAAGATTAGCCATGTTTGTTGATAGCGGAGCCAGAAATGTTTATTATGAAAATATGTTTCCAAATCAACCGCAGACCTCCTTTAATTATTTACAAGGAATTAACAATATAGGTGTCCAAATCTATTTTAGAAAGACAGAACGTGTACAGGATTATCGGTATACAATCTTAGCGGATAACAAACCTATAGCGGTAAACAAGTTGATCGATACTGCACGGCTGAAAAATGTCGATCGAGGGGAGGGGGGAATACGGCGCTCTGACACGCTGGGTACCTTCTCTATAAAAAACAAAACCATTACAATACTCACCTATGACATCCAAAGACCGCAAGACGTCTACAAAAATGTGTTTTATGGGAGACCTATTCCGAAAGCGAAAATTAAAACTTTTGCAAAACGCTTCGCTACTAAAAATGGTGTTGATTACAGCTATGTAACAGATCCGAAAGAAAGAACAAGCATTACTTTTACCAACAACGACGATGAATTAACGATAGTAAAAGACAAATCGGATATCGATTATCTCTACTATACCTCCATAAAAGATAAACAAACAAATAAGATAATCTTCGAATCAACAGCTTGGCAATATGGGGGCTACCTTGATGAAGCATATAAACTTTCACCTTATATAAAGATTGATAAAGGCATTTTCAAAAAATCGGGAGATTATGAAATTATCATTCAGCCATTGATCAAATGGGATAGATACTCTGATTCCAATATTTCATCGGCAGAAATAGAAAAATATATGACCCGGCATACGCTTTCTATAACTATAGATGAAGAAAGCTACACCAAATTAGAGTTCTTTACTTATTCGGCTATTGTAACATTTTCCATTGGATCAGTGTTTTTCGTTATCCTTTATCTCATCAAAAAAAGAAACAAAAAAAAGCTGGTAGAAAAAGAGCAAGAAGGAAGCATGATAAAGCTACAACTTAACTCCATTCGTTCTCAATTAAATCCTCATTTTTTGTTTAATGCACTTTCTGGTATCCAAAATCTGATCAACAAGAATGAAATAGACAGTGCGAATAAATACCTTTCCAAATTTGCTCGCTTAACGCGTAGCGTGCTTAAGGATAACGAGCGAATTAGTTTATCGCAAGAAAAAGCCCTATTGGATGATTACCTACAAATGGAGCAATTGCGATTTGGCTTTCAGTACAGCATCAATCATTCCAGAGGCTTGGATTTGGCCAACATAGAGATACCCAGTATGTTATTACAGCCCTTTGTAGAAAATGCGGTGAAGCACGGGATCGCACAAAAAACTACTGCCGGAGAAATTATTATTGAATTTATTGAGCAAGCAGATGATTTGGTATTGACGGTTACCGATAGTGGAAATGGATTTGACACGGAAAAGAAGTATAATGGTTTAGGCCTTCAATTAAGTGACAGTAGAGTAGCGCTTTTAAATAAAGTTTATAAGGAAAATCGTTTTATCTTAGTTATGCAATCAAGTGCTAGCGGCACTAAAATAAGCTTAACATTAACGGATTGGTTATAATATGATGAGAGCAGTTTTAATAGATGACGAAATTTCCAACTTAGAAAACCTACAGGCTTTGCTAGAAAAGCACTGTCCTCAGGTAACTGTAGTTGCGATAGCGCAAAGTGTGGGAGATGCGGTTGATATTATTGGAAAGTATCTGCCTAATCTAGTGTTTCTAGATATTCAAATGGGTGAGAAAACGGGTTTTGATATATTAAGGCTGCTCCCATGGCGTGATTTCGAAGTTATTTTTGTTACCGCTTACGACCAATATGGTATACAAGCTGTAAAATTTGCAGCCTTAGATTATCTTTTAAAACCTATAGATATTGAGGAGTTGGTGAATTCGGTAGGTAAAGCCGCGTATAAATTGGCAACTCAGAAACAAACTTTTCAACTTGATTTTTTACTGCAGCAACTAAAAAAAACAGAAACGAATGATAGCAAGATTGCATTGCAGATGCAAGGGGAAATAAGGTATGTCACTTTATCAGAAATCATACGTTGTGAGGCAGATAATACTTATACTCACTTTTTCCTTGCTAATGGTGAAAAAATTCTGGTTTCTAAATCACTTAAAGAATATGCAGATCTACTGCATCCCAAAGGTTTTGTAAGGACCCACCAAAGCCACTTGGTAAATCCAAAATATGTGAGAAGCTGGTTAAAAGAAGACGGTGGTATTTTACTCTTATTGTCGGGAGAAAAAATACCCATTTCTAAGCCCAATAAGGACACCGTAAAACAGGCTTTGCAGCATCTCTAATCCATTGGTAAGCCATATTGCTCTAGTAACTTGGTCTAACCGGATCCAGTCGGCCTTTCGTTCGGATCCGAGTATCGTTAAAATAAGAAAAGTTAATCGCGCGATTAGCTTTTCTGTTGTAATCCCGCTGGGATTTGATTTAGTGTAAATTTTTCCAAAACTGCGTTAATCGTTACCGTGGCGCGGACTATGTAGCCGCACGAAACACTACAGCTAGAACCAGGTCTCGGTAATGAGACATCTGATCGCGAACGGGATCTAGGCTGGTGGTTTATGGTACCTGGTTAGTTTTTGATGTAAAATACCGTAGAAATATCTTCCATAATCTATTTGCATTTTATTAAATTACACTAGGAAATATTAACCGTTATCAAAGGATTGCTATGGATCAACCCGCTAAAAGATCATTTCTTGTTTTATACTTCTTTATGATTTTGTTTTCGCAACGTGTCGTTGCCCAACAGGCTTTCTCTTATGGAAGTTTTGGCAAGCTGACCATGTATGTCCCGAAGGGTAAACCCAATGCCTTAGTGTTGTTTGTTTCCGGAGATGGAGGTTGGCAGTTTGGGGTAATCAATATGGCTAAATTTCTGGCTGCACAGGGGGCACTCGTTGCGGGTATCGATGCCAAGCATTTCGCTGCTTCAATGGCACGTTCAAAAAAGGATTGTTATTATCCGGCGGCAGATTTCGAGCAGCTCAGCATGGCCCTCCAAAAGAGATATAATTTTGAAAGTTATCAGAAACCCATTTTGGCGGGCTACTCTTATGGAGCAACCCTGATCTATGGCTTGATTGCACAGGCTCCGGCAGGTACTTTTCGTGGAGGGATTGCCTTAGGCTTCTGCCCTGATATCACTATTGCCAAACCACTCTGTAAGGGTAGTGGGCTAGTTTCCCATAACTTAAAACCCGGAAAAAGTTATTACCTAGACCGTAGCGAAAAGCTGGCTGCTCCGTTTTGGGTCCTCAATGGTATAAAAGATCAGACCTGTCCATTTAACGCTACGGCGGATTTTCTTAAAGGCATAGAAAACGTGCAATTGGTAACCTTACCCAACGTAGGACATGGTTTCTCCATTGCCGATAATTGGCTGCCCCAGTTTCGGATGGCTTTTCAAAAGTTGCAGGCAGTAAGCCAGCCTTCCCAAAATGCAGGCGCTCTCAAAACGGACATGCCTATAGAGATATTGGAACCAAAGAGTCCTACCCGAGAATTGATATTTATGATTTCTGGCGATGGTGGTTGGACCAGTTTCGATAAGGAGTTGGCCAGTACTTTTACGACAAAGGGCATCAAAGTGATTGGTTTGGATGCGCAGAAGTATTTTTGGAATGCAAAGACACCAGAACAGACGACAAAGGAAGTGACCGAGATCTTGACCTATTTTCAGGAAAGGGAACCTAATATTACTTTTTCGATCATGGGGTATTCTTTTGGAGCCTGTGTGATTCCCTTTATTGCCAACCGGCTGCCCGAGAAGTTGAAAAAAGCGACTACTGAGCTGATTTTGTTATCGCCAGATGATCGGGCCGATTTTGAGATTCATGTGACCGATATGCTGAGTCTTGGTGATCGTAGCGAACCTTATGATGTAGTCGCTGAGCTGAAGAAAGTAAGTCTGCGCAAACTATGCATTTTTGGTGCCGGGGAAGATAGTGGGATTGAAGCTAAGTTTAGAAATACAGGAACACTTGTAGAAATCTTGCCCGGAGGGCACCACTTCGATAACGATTACGAAGCCATTGTGGCAAAGATAACCGGATTCAGAGGGATCAAATAACCAAGTTTAATCATATAGCGTAACCTTAAAGGAGACTTTCATTTAAGGCCAATCTTTATTATTTCAAGGAAATTCTTGTTTTTTTTGGGGTGATTTCCACAATTGCCTGATTATAAAATAATCGAATAAACATCAAAACTGATACGTCCTCATACCAACTTATACCTCATACCAATTTTCAATCAATTTTTAGACAGTGATCAGTCATTGGTTATTCAGTTTACACTGAGCAAGCACTGAACGATCACTGAACAATCACTGAACAAGCACTGTCAATAAGACGAACTTGATTACTATTTAATCCTAATTTGCTGCCTCAAAAAATTAAAAGAGAAAAAAGGGAAGGAGCTACGCTTATGTAACAAAAAGATCGCTTTTGTACATTGATAGATTATTTGAGGTGAAGACTAACATGATCCGATCGAATTCGGCCGAACCTTCTTTCGAATCCTGATATTCTATAAACAAGAAAAGCTAATCTTATGATTAGCTTTTCTTTTGTGATCCCGCTGGGATTCGAACCCAGGACCCATACATTAAAAGTGTATTGCTCTACCAGCTGAGCTACGGAATCCTTTCTGTTTTTGAAAGTGATGCAAAGGTAGAAAAATAAATGACTTTTGCCAAATGTTTTTGTCTTTTTTGATGCAAAAA
>JALAGS010000024.1 GCA_022712315.1 Sphingobacterium sp.
AGTATAAGCTATTCAATACCTAGTTATAGGAAGAAAGAGCGGTGTGATTTCCCTTAATAAAAATCTAATTTACTATAGTTGAGCAAAAATCAAAAATTTTATGAAACAAAAATGATACATGTAGGAAGGTTTTTTGGTGTAATTTGCTTGTAGTCAGTGAAATGTGTGGTTTGTCATTTTTTTGAACAGCGATAGTGATTTTGTCTTTCACGATAAGAAAGATGTGCTCTATGTGATTTCAGACAATGTACTTGACTAAAAAGCTATTGCTGGACATGCGTGATCTATCGTTTAGCATGTGCCCTTGATATGGAAAAAGCCTCTTTGATGTTTTTGATATTAAATAAGATAATTGCGAGGAGTATAATTCCATATGCAACATACTTAATTGGTGAAACAGGTTCTTGAAAATAAGTTACTGCTAAAGTAAATGCGATCAGTGGGTTGATATAGAGGAGAACACCGGTTGTTGTCGATGAAATACCAATGAGTGCATACATGCTCAGGAAAAGGGGGATGATCGTGAATAAAGACGCGATAAGAAATATTGTGCCCCAAAACAGAGGTTCAGCAGGGATTGCATGATGATTATAGATCAGTTTAGGGATTACAAACAAGGCACATATACTGAGCTGGACGACCAATTGGTGGAGTTTGTCAAACCCCGTCGATACCCGTTGCACGATCAGATAGAAAGCGTAACAGGTGGCAATGGTAACGGCCCAAAGGACGTCCTTTAGCGAGCCATTAGCCAGCAGGCAGACGCTGCCGAAAGCGATAAAAAGCGCTATTTTCTGCCAAAGGGTCAACTGTTCCCTGAGTATAAGATAGGCTCCAGCTGCCGTGATGAGCGGGCAGGTCAGGTAAGCCAATGCGGCAGACTGGATGCTGATATGATTGACGGCATAGATATAGGTAAACCAATTTCCAAAGATTAAACCCGAGGCCAGCAGGGTGAGGCATATCTGACGAAGCTTGCCTGTGCGAGGTAAGAGCTGGAACTTCCGGATATCAGCAGTCATGGTTTTTCTACGGAAAAGCAAAAGGTATATCCAGAGTACAAGGAGCGCAGTGATTATTCTAAAATACAGAATATCTTCGGCGGGATAATCCCTTATCCACCGTACGGGGATAGACATAAATCCCCAGATGAACGGGGCCAAAAAAGCCGCGAAAAGATATTTTCCGCGGCTTGCTGTTTCGTTGCTGTGTTCCACGGACTAATCTTTCCAGGCAATGACCGAAATCTCGACATTTACATTCTTGGGAAGGGTTTTTACAGCAACACACTCGCGTGCTGGTTGCGCTGCTTTAAAATATTCCGCATAGACTTCATTGACTAAGGCGAAATTACCCATATCGCTCAGAAAAATGGAAGCCTTGACAACATCCTCAAAAGTATATCCAGCATTTGTCAGGATAGCTTCTATATTTTTCAGTACCTGATGTGTTTCGTCTTTTACACCTGATGAAATTAACTCCATTGTTTCTGGGATCAGTGGAATTTGTCCAGAGACATATAATGTATTGCCGGCTTTGATTGCCTGGTTATAGGGGCCAATTGCTGCAGGAGCTTTGTCGGTATTTAAGATTTCTTTTTTTGACATGGATTACAGTGTTTAGGATGTAAAAAATATTTTGTAGATCAGGCCCAATAAAAAGACAATAATGGCCGTTGCATTAATGATATGCATCGCTTTTATGTTTCCATTTGTCGGGCGATCTGCGTTACGCTTTCTAAAAAAGTACATGGAACTAAGTTACAACAGTAAATTAGAAAGTTAAAATGAAAAGATTAAAAACTTTGAAAGGTTTTCTGTTAAGCTGTGAAACAAAATCTTGTACAAGTGGCTGGAATTTTTTGAATTTTGGTAAATTGGTGAACGAAATTGAAATTTTTATGAATAAGGTAGCATTAATTGGGGGTAAAATATATTCAGGTGACGCGATTTTTGAGCAAAAGGCATTACTGATCAGTGAAGGTAAGATTGATGGGATCGTCCATGATCATGAAATACCTTCAGATTATGTGAGTTATCCGGTCAATGGGGCAAATATTTGTGCTGGATTGATCGATCTTCAATTGTATGGTGACGGCTCGGACCTCTATTCGGCAGAGCGGAGTGTAGCTTCTTTGGAACGCATTGCTGAGGGTTTGATCCATAAAGGTACAACTGCCTTTATGATGACTTTGGCGACCAATACCATCTCCGTGTTTAAAGATGCGATTCGGGTAGCAGAAGGTTTTCGGCACGATGCATTTTTAGGGCTGCATTTAGAAGGTCCTTTCCTGAATCCGAAAAAAAGAGGAGCTCATCCTGCGGACTTGATTGTCAAGCCGACGAAGGAGAAGATAGAAGACTTGCTGGCCGGAAATCAGGTTGTCAAGATGATGACTATAGCGCCTGAATGCATGGCGGATGATGTCTTACAATATTTACAAGGCTATGGTTTGTTGCTCAGTGCTGGGCATAGTGATGCAACTTTCGAAGAGGGTACCCGTGGTTACGATCTGGGAATCCCCACGAGTACGCACCTGTTTAATGCAATGTCGCCTTTACACCATCGCGAGGTAGGACTTGTTGGCGCAATTTTTAATCATCCGACAGCGCAGGCGAGTATTATTGTCGATGGGCATCATGTAAGCTTTGAAGCCGTGAAAATTGCAAAACGTCAGATGGGAGACCGCCTGTTTATGATTACAGATGCTGTGGCCGCTTGTGATAAAGATATTTATCATCATGTTTTGAACGACGGTTATTATGCGCTGCCTGACGGTACCATTTCAGGGGCCGCAATCTCCTTGCTTGAGGGGGTAAAAAATGCTGTTCAAAAGGTTGGCATACCACTCGATGAAGCGATCCGAATGGCTACGCTGTATCCGGCAAACCTTTTAAAGAGAGTGGATATTGGAAACCTTAATAAGGGAAGCATGGCGAATGTCATAGTCTTTAACGACGACTTTAAGCTGCAGCAGGTAATCTTCAAAGGTGAGTTAAAGTTCTGATCCTATTTCCGACAAGATCGGTCGTTTGACCCAGATTGACTAATATTATATGTATCTTCGTTAGTTATTTTGAAAAAACACTATTCTATAGATTGATGAAACGTTCCCTATTATTTTTAGCGACGGCTCTTTTTGTTTTGTCTTCTTGTTCATCCAAGAAAAATAAAAAGCAGGAGCCTGTCAATACCACAACTACAAATGTCGAAATTGTAAAAAAAGATCCTCCCTCGATACCCAAGCGAGAACGGGTAAAAAATACAATCGAAACGAAAGAGCAGCCTGTTGCTGAAAAAAAGAAGGAAATTGTCGTCGATCTTCCCAAGTTGCCCCGCGAATTTCGTGCAGCCTGGGTGGCTTCTGTTGCCAACATCAATTGGCCGAGCAAAAACAATCTGAGCACAGCTGAACAACAACAAGAAGCGATCGGTATTTTAGATTTTTTGAAAAACAATAATTTTAATGCGGTTATTTTTCAAGTGCGCCCATCAGCGGATGCGTTTTATAAAAGTGATCTTGAACCTTGGTCTTACTTTTTGACAGGAACAGAAGGGCAGGCTCCTTCTCCTTACTACGATCCACTCGATTTTTGGGTTGAACAGGCGCATAAAAGAGGAATAGAGCTGCATGTTTGGTTGAACCCTTATCGTGCGCATCATACCGCTGGCGGTGCTGTTACATCAGCTTCTATGGCGCGCAAAATGCCCGAATCGGTTGTCAAATTGAAACAAGGGTATTATTGGTTTGATCCATCCAAACAATCGACACAGGACCATGCGGCACGTGTGGTGATGGATATTGTCAAACGTTACGATATCGATGGCGTACATTTTGATGATTATTTCTACCCTTATGCTGAATATAATGGCGGACAGGATTTTCCAGACTCGGATAGTTACAATGAATACAAACGCAATGGAGGGGATCTATCGCGCGGAGACTTCCGTAGAAATAGCGTAAATACCTTTATCGAACGTATTTATAAGGATATTAAGAAAGAGAAGAATTTTGTAAAATTCGGTATTAGTCCATTTGGTATCTGGAAACCGGGTTATCCGTCAGGTATCCAAGGCTCCAGCCAGTATGATATGCTTTATGCGGATGCTAAATTATGGTTGAATAAAGGCTGGATTGATTATTTTGCCCCACAGCTATATTGGCCTATACAGCCAGCTAAACAGAGTTATACGGCGCTGTTAAAATGGTGGGAAAGTGAAAACACCTTGGGACGCCACCTTTGGCCGGGCATCAATACGGTGGGCAGACGTGGTCCGGAGTATGTTCAGGAAATTGTCAATCAAGTTGAGGCAGCAAGGACACTATTGCCGGATAACCGGGAAGGTGTTATCCACTGGAGCTTGGCTGGGTTGACTAAAAATCCGGCTATGACACAAGCTTTGGTTAATGGCCCTTATCAGGTTAAAGCATTGGTGCCTACTAGCCCATGGTTGAATGCTAATCCCTTATTGAAACCGACTTTGCTGGTCACTCCACAAGGCGGTCATGTCTTTGTGAAATGGCAACATCAGCAAATTGATCAGGTCGCAAAATGGGTATTGTATCTCAATTACGGTGGTGTATGGCAATATGAGATTTTGGAGCCTGGAGTCACAAGTAAGGATATTCCAACGACATTGAACAACAAAAAATTGGAGTATGTTGCCGTTAAAGCTGTTGACCGTTTGAGTAACGAGGGGCCTTATGCTGCTGAAAAGATAAAATAGTTGGCGATTGCCTAGGCACCGCAAGAGAAAGGGATATCTGTATGTTGGATATCCCTTTTTTTATGAATGTATTTGTCCTTATTGGTTGGAAAGAATTTTTAAGCAGCCTTTATAACTCTTGTTGTTTGCTATTTCATGAAGGATTTGTTTTGAATTGTAATCTATCCAAGGTAAATTTATAGGTATGGAAGAAATCTATAAAACGGTAAGCGAATCGGTGATTCGGATGTCACAGCTGATGTTGCCATCCAATGCTAATTTTGGCGGCAAAATACACGGAGGTTATATTTTATCCTTGATGGATCAGATCGCATTTGCTGTAGCATCCAAATTCTCTGCACATTATTGTGTGACTGCTTCAGTAGGTAAAGTGGATTTTTTGAAACCTGTTGAGGTGGGGGAGTTAGTTACATTAATTGCTTCTGTGAATTATGTAGGCAATTCTTCGATGGAGGTCGGTATTCGGGTAGAGGCCATGAATATTCAGACGGGCGAAACCAAGCATTGCAACTCCTCCTATTTTACGATGGTGGCCAAAGATGAAACTGGCAGGCCTACCCGTGTGCCCCGCCTGATTTTGGAGACCGAAAAAGATGTGTTTCGTTTCTACCGCTGTGTGGTGAAGATGGAAGTTGACAAAGAAAGAGATCGTGCTATTCATGATCTGGAGACAGATTCTGCTGAACAGCAGGCTTATATCACGCAGCATTTTGATGTAAAGATCAATCTGGCTCCGTAACGGAGTGAAAGCTGTTCGCTACCATTCGAAAGTTCCCAGATATTTGCTATCTGTGCATTCGTCACTTCCGTCTGTTTTATGGAAGAACACATAGATGTGGTAGCTGCCGATGTGCTGTTGTCGTTGAAGTTTCACTGTCTGTGTTCGTTGGGAAAGTGTATTCATGCTTTCATTGGCAAATGCAACTTCTTCTGGGCAATAGAGAAGCAGTCTACAGCTGCCTGCGTTAAGATTTAGATTGTCATAATCCCAGGAGAGCGTGAATGTTTCTGTCTCTTTATCTACCTCAAATGTACAGGACGTAATCGGGTTAGGGGCTCCTTTACTAACGCGGAAGTTTTCATAATTGATGGCATAGCCAGTTGCAGTTTTTTCTATAGCATTGTTGAGGTTGTAGGACATGGCGTTGCTATAAGCCTTTTTATTAGGGTTATAGTTTTTAAATCCAACCCGTAATAAGACTTTCATTGGGGAGATGAATTTTTGGATGAGAGAAAAACGCGAACGTGACTGGATTTGATCCGCAGAAGGTTTTTTTCTGCTTTTCCTAGGTAAGCCCCTTGCATAGGTTGTATTTCCATCGGTAACGAAAACCACAGATCCTGCTTTACCCGAGAGTGCACCATTTGCACCGTTTTTAATGACTGCCATAATATAAGTTAACTGGGATAAATTATGTATTTAAATTACAAAATAAATAA
>JALAGS010000025.1 GCA_022712315.1 Sphingobacterium sp.
ATCGTATATTCTTACTTTTCAATAGCTTCGATAGATAAGTTCTTTAAAATTATTATTTCGAAAGATATAGTGACCAAACCTATGGTGGTTTACGCCTATTATTTGGCTTTTTTACTTTTTCTCTTTTGGCCTTCTAATATGATGGTAGCTATTCGTGTTGGTAACGACATTATGTTTGATCTTCTATTTGCCATAGGATTTTATTTTACGCTGTGTTGGTATGACGGCAAAAAATTGAGTGACCTATTTTTTGCTGCTTTTTTTGCCATATTTTGCGTTTGGGCCAAGAGCAACGGATATATATTATTTGCTTTGCTGTCAATACTGCTGTTCGTGACGGTAATAAGAGATATTCGTCAGCTAAAAATTAAAAAGACGACTTTATCAGCAATTTTTACTTTATTTTTTGTTGGAATATTGTCGGTTTATTTGTCTTTTGGTGCTAAAATCAGGAATAGTTTAGCTGGAAGCCAAAAGAGCATGATTGTTGAAAATGCTAGTAGTTTGAATCCAGCACTATTAGTCGATGCGCATTTTCCGAATTTTATGCCATTTAATCCTTTGCCCTTTATAGAAATACCATTTACAGATTCTATGGACGATAGCAAGGGCCGTCAATCGTTTTGGTATTATTTGATGAAAACAAGTTTATTTGGAGAATTTCATTTTGATGGAATGAAATTAGCTGTTATTGCCCAATCTATCAGTTTGTTACTTCTTTTGCTGGTGTTGTCATTCTTTTATGGTATAGTTCGTTATTTTCGTGTTTCGGCGGTATTACCCTTTATTTTGAGTATAGGTTTGCTAACCATTGCAATGATAGCATTTCGGGTTTTCTATCCTTATTCTTGTTCTAATGACTTTAGATATATTTATCCAGCAATTCTCCCTTTTGTACTTCTATCATCCTTGAGTCTAATGCGATTTAAGGATAATAAGTTAATTCATTTTATATTTATGTCGTTTGTAACATTAAGCGTACTGCTTCAGATTTCACTTTTGTGTTTGGATTAGCTCTTCATTAAATAACAAAAAAATAAAAAAATCTTATTTTATCAAGCAGGGCTCCTTATGGGTGATTCTGTTGATCAAAAGATCGAGTATATACTTAAACGTCCCGGGCATAAAGGGCGTGCCAACAGTTTCCCTTAGCGAGGGAAGCTGTTTTTTTACACTTCCATTTTTTACTGTTATAATATTAACTTTTCGGTATATACCACATATAATTATAAACCGTTAGCTGCCCCATCCTACGCAATCTATCTGCGTACTTTTATATTTCTGTGTAAGCTTCATTTTTTTAAGAAAATTATCTGCCTGATAATACGCGATCTTCTATCATTTTTAAGCTCTTTTTTTAACGCGCAAAACGGCTTCAGTATCGCAATCGATCTTTGTGTTAATGAAAATTTAAAAAAGCACGTAGAAAGTACCTCCTTAATTGCTTTGGCAAGATGCTGTACCTTCTGTTCGGGGATTTTGTTTGAAATTGAAAGCGGTGATATCCCTGCTTCATAAAGGATTTCGTCAGCGTAGGCATTGGATAGCGTTCCACCATCCTTAAACTTCATGGAAACTAATGCATACTTTGGGTTTTCGTCCTCCGAATATACCAGTTTGCCATGCAACATGAGATGGATCGACAAGATAGCATCTTTGCCAAAATCAAAAAAAAGTCTTTTACCTTCCCGATAAACTTTGATGAGTTTTTTGCCTTCAAGAGTTTGCAGATCATTCAGGCTGACTTTGGTTTTTTGTTTGTTGTGAATGGCAGCTTTTTCAAGCACTTTACCTTTAAGCATTTTTGTGAGATTTTTGCTGAAGGCCTGTAGGTCAGGTAATTCTGGCATAGTCGTCGATTTTAATAATTTATGTGCTTCTTTACTTTCTATTTTCCTCTTTTACCTTTTTAAAATGCTCCCTCGCTTTTTTTAGGCCGGTTGCTATGGCAATTCCTTCTTCGGCGCCTTCCTCAAGCAAAGCATTTGCGATTTCAGTTGCTTTCTCCCGGATGTTGACCGGTTGATTTTTATATGATGGTGGATAATCTCCATTATACCAAGGCATAATTCCTCCTTTTTGTATTTAGAACAACATCAGAATAGTGATAGTTTTCAAACTCTATTGGTTGGCGGTTGTTCTATTCCAAAAACATTTATTATGACAGACAATAAAAATAAAAAAGATGCAAGGGATCGCAATCAGGTAGCTGGCGGTGAATCTTATGAGGTCGATTATTTGGCAAAAGAACTTGGCGTAACCCGGCAGCAAGTCGAAGAGGCCATCAAAAGCGTTGGCAATGGTCGTGAGGATGTTATTAATTATTTGAAAAATAAAAAATAAAAATATGGCAGCTATAGCAACATTCACTGGAATTCCGGTGACAAATAAAATAGGAGTAGAAAAATACTGTCATTTTGAAGTAGGACAGGAGGGGCAAAACGGACCATATGCACGAATTACGATGGATGGCTGCAAGTTGATCCTAGATGAAGATTTTGGTGTTATAGAGGGCGATCTTGCGGAAGAATGGAGGGAACCCGCTATTGCCAAACTTCTTCTTTTACTGGAAGTGGACCGAAACCGAGATGGAACTTTGAGCTAGCTAATCTGTTCATTACTTTTCTCGAGTTTAATTATGATATTCAGATTAAAAGGACTCTACAATTTATTAGCGGGGATTTGGCCGGGTATTCTGGATCGTATTGATAGATAAAAATAAATATGACTGGTATTAAGAAATCCAAAAATGAGCTGTTAAAAGATGCACGATTGCAGGAGCTCGAAGGTAAAACCGAAGATGCCATCAAAAGCTACAACCAGGTTATAAGGAAAGCACCATTACAAGCAGGGGCATATAACAGATTAATGATTCTTTATCGAAAGCTCAAAGAAAATAAGAAGGAGCTAGCCATTATTAAGCAAGCTATTGCTGCCTATGAGAAGGATTTTAAAGACGATCAACAGACATGGAAGAAAGCAAACAGTATGTCTGCACGCCTCAGTCTTAGTTTAGCTAAATCTATGGGGCTCCTCAACGATAAAGGCCTTCCTGTATATGAAGAATCTCAGATCATCAGCTGGAGAAAACGCATGGAAACCGTACAGAAAAAAATTAAGACACCAGCAAAGCCACAAAAAAAGAAACCGACAAAACGGTTAAAAAAGTAGCGTTAAACGCGCAAATAATCTCGAAATTATCTATTTTCATCTTTTCTCCATTTTAGCTCTCCTTGTTGAATCATTCCGATGTATTTTTGTACTTGGTCGTCGGTCAGTAGGCTATTGTCCTCAATATGATAATCGAAATTCTTAGTATACTTGTCGTGCTGGATACTGCCTACATAAGCATTGTTCAGATAAATGTGCCAAAGACTTTATTTTTTCGCGCGTACCTCGACTACCTGGCGCACGCCATGGTGGTAAAATAGCTCCGGTACATCGCTATCGAATCGCAGGATCAGTGCATCGATACATGCTTCCTTTATATCATTAGCAAGTTCTCCAAACGCAAGTTCCCAAACTCCCTGAGACTTCCTGAAAACGTAAAAAGCAAGCCCATTTTTGTTGTAAAGATGATAGTCTTTCATGCCCATGCTTTTATCATGCACAGTCATTTGGACATACATAACGCGATTTCGGCAAAAGACTTTAAGAGGTTTCATGGATCAAAAATACTAATTTATTTAGTAAAAATAAGTAATCAAATTGTGGTAATTGTATCTTTCAGTGTCACTACACTTCTTTGTACTTTATTTTTGTGATCTTTTTTTACAATTATAAATACTGCTAACAGAGGGATCTTCCTGCCTTGATACTGCTGATCTGCATAAACCGTATATATCATGGTTCTAAATATTTAAGAAAGAACAAGAGCTGTGGCATATAGGTTTATCTATTGGTAAATATTGGTCAACGAGCAACTTCAAAGGGCTAGCGTATGTACACGAAGATCAAAATAAAAGGTGAAACCCTCCTTTTAGCCCACAAATTCCGATATACATCAGTATGCCTTTGTTCTTGCCGGATTTTGGCGAAGAAATAGTCGCTAAAATATTTTATGCAGACAATGGATTCGATTCTGCCTTTTACAATGATATGGCTTGGAAGGGATTAACAGGTCCTAAAGCTTTTATGAAGCTCTCGGACACGAAAATAAAAGTATAATAGATCGTATTAAAGCTGAACAGTATAAAGTAGAAAACAATGATACAGTTCAACACGGTCAACCTGCGGGATGTTAAAAATGTAATCTTATCTTTATTGTTTATAAAAGTAATTTTTTTATCGAATCGATTTTAATGAACAGATTTTTTACAGTTTTATTATCTATAATTTTTATAACTATTGGTTGTTCTCGGAGAATGTATAGCGAAGATCCTATCAGAAGAGTGCAACGATATAACAGCGGTGGATTTGAAGTGCAAGCTTACACAGATGAGAATGAAAGTAACATGTATGAAAACCTAATTGTATCGGGGGTAATTAGATTGGGGGACACTAATGAAAAAGCAAGCAATACATCTGTGAATTTTAAATCTGAAAAAGGGAAACTAATTGGAAGTACCGTTACCG
Source organism: Sphingobacterium sp. (assembly GCA_022712315.1). GTDB lineage: Bacteria > Bacteroidota > Bacteroidia > Sphingobacteriales > Sphingobacteriaceae > Sphingobacterium. Next base: position 4,576 of record JALAGS010000025.1, read on the forward strand.
ACTCAGATGGCGTATTTAAAATGGAGCTCTCAACCTCTGATTTCTCCGGTAAAGTAGAATTTGCAAAGGGATTATATAAATACACTATTCCAAATATAGACATGGGACATTACTTTAAAAAATATAAATTTAACATAAGGCTTCCAATGCAATACGCTATCGACGCGTTGTATATTCCATTAACAAAAAAAGAGCATAGGGTGATCCAAAAAAAAGTTAGAGAAAGAGAAAATCATCAGAAATAATGTTTGGGAAGATAAGTCCCGAAACATTTATAATTTTATACAACTATTTTTGAGACTATATTTTTTTACATTCTATTTTTATCCTGCCACTTCTTTGGTTTTAATCCAAAGTGTTTTTCAAACAACCTTCCGAAATAACTCAGGTTGCTAAATCCTACTTGATAGCCAACTTCTGAAACTGAAAGATTTTCCTGCTGTAATAGTCTTGCTGCTTTTTGCATACGAAGATGATTGTAATATTCGTACATTCCTTTTCCAAAAACTTGTGTAAAAATCCTTCTTAGTTTTAGCTCATTCATTCCACCTATTTTTACCAGTTCATCTTTAGATAGGGATTTTTCCAGATTTGATGCTATCGTATTCCGAACCAAATAAACCGCATCAATTTCAGCGTTGTTAAGATGGAAATAATCTGTTTTTTTCCTTTTTAATAAATTGCTGAAAAGCAGATAAATAAGTTCAAGTGCTTTTAACCGATAAAAAGCTTGCGGTAAAATGTTTACTATTGAAAGGTCAGCTAATTGAGCAATTAAATCAGTCATTTCAGGTGACAAAAATTCTTCTATCCAAAAGGTTTTTTCTATATCAAAAAGATAAGACAATTTATCTGCATCATTTCCTACAAAATGTTTCAGGTATTCCAGCTCAACTAAAATGCTGATTTGCTGTACGTGGACATCTTTAGGAAATAACACTTCACTTTCCAAATGTGAAGGTATAATACGAACATGAGGCTGATTGTTCAAAGATCTTTTACTAATGGCATTTGCCGATTTTTTGTTAATAAGAATATTTTGAAACGAAATGAGTAGTCCTTTTTCTATTGTCCTGATTGGTTTTCTTTTATAAGCAAAAGTCTTGCTGGCAATTAAAGAGCGAACCATTATTAACATCTCGGGCATCAAGTCCACAATGTTCAATTCGTTGAAATTCAAAAATTTTATCTCATTTTCAATAGAAGATAAGGAGATGCCAAGTTTTTCAGCAAGTTTTCTCATTTTACGCTTTTCATCAAACATAATTTTTTGGACTATTATTAGTTTAATTTGGGCTATTTTATCTGTAAATATAGAAAGATATTTGCTGTATAAAAATGAAAAAAATGAAAAAAAATATTATTATTTCAGGAGGTGGCATCGCTGGATTGACTGTTGCAAAACTGTTGAGCAAACAAGGGCATAAGGTGACTGTTTTGGAAAGAGCGGCATCATTCAGTAAATCCGGATTTCTTATTTCGCTTAAGAGTTTTGGCGTTCGTATTATTGAAGAATTAGGATTAGCAGAACAATTACAACAAGCATCGTCACCCTCTGAATTTGTAAATTTCAGGGAGTCAGACGATTCAATTATACAAAGTCTTAGCTATGAGAAAATGAACGAGAATATTGAACGTTCCGTACTGATAACGCGAGGCGGATTGCATCACGTTTTATACAACGACGTAAAAAATGAAGTGAGTATTCATTTCTCATCTTCTGTTGAAAACGTAATGCATGATGAAGACAAAGTTCAAATATTACTCAACAACGGAACCGTGTTGGAGGCCGATCTCCTTATCGTTTCAGAAGGGTTACGCTCTACAACAAGACAAAATTATTTTCCGGAAAGTACGCTAGCGGATTTTAAATTTGTTTATATGGGTGGACGATTGAGAGAGCATCATTCTTATGAGGTTGGCAAATTCAATATCTATATTGATGTGAATAAGATGCTGTCTATTTATCCAATTGCTTCCGATGAAATAGCCATTCAGTGCTATTTACATGATACAGGAGATTTACCATCTGTTCAAAATAAAGCTAATGAAATACTCAAAACTTCTTTTGCCGGGTATAATGGAGATATACAGCATTTGTTAGGTCGCTTTGCGGATAACGGTCTAATGTTTATTGATAAAATGGGGATGATAAATTCATCCACTTTAGTAAATCGTAATGTGGTTTTATTGGGAGATGCGGGGTATTGTCCCACTGCGCTATCGGGAATGGGAGCATCTTTATCAATTTATGGAGCAAAGGCGCTAGCTCATTTTATTCATCAAAATCCGAATGATTTAAAAACGGCTTGTTGCAATTATGATACCATGATGCAGCCAATAATTCAGAAATTTCAGGCTAATGCAAAAAATAATTCAGCATCATTTATCCCTGATAGTAAAGAAAAATTAAACAGTTTTGTCCATTCATTCAGAGCCGCCTCTGAGGCTGATGTGCAAAAAATAATGATTGATCCAATTGTATTAACGGAAGACCAGTTAAATTTTAGATAATGAATTTTAGAAAGATATTTTCCGTCATAGTTGGATTCGGAACGATAGGATTAATGAGTTCTGTTTTTGCAAAAATGCAAGGCTTGCTGTTCACCTCATCTTTAGAAATATTTGCCAGTCAGGAAATCGCTGCCACCAATTTTTCCCAATTTATCATCAAACTTTTTTGTGTTTGGGTTAGTTGTGTGTTGGGTGGAATGGCTACTACGAGGATAGGGGGCAAGCCAAGAGAAAATCTTATAGTTGGTGGTTTAATAATACTGGTCTTGGGTTGGCTATGGTTGTCGACTAAAAATCCTATATGGTTTTGGGTATTGCTGATTTTAGGTATTTTACCCTGTGTATTTTTAGGATATCGAGTAACTTCTATTATATGTAAATTTCGTATCAAATGACCATGCGATTCTTAGTTGCAAATTGACTACCTGATTTTCTGGCGAAACTAGATTTAGTGCTGTAGGAGTAATGCCATCAAAAGTGATAATTAATATGCATCTTTTAAGTTATCAAGCCTGAACGTGAGATCAGACTTCGTCATTTGGTGTGAATAGCTCCCTTTTAAAGGTTATTGTGGTTACGATTGTTGCCTCGATAACCTTTAATAGGAGTCGGAAACCAATGAGATAACATTATTTGTGCTGGTTACCTGCGAATTATCGGTTCTATCAATGGCGATTCGCTAATTATCATTTATATTGATTTTCGTTGCCACATGCACGTGGTTGTTCAAATTTGCCTCTTCTTCATCCTGTTGACGGATAAAATCAAGTAGTCGACTCAATTCTCCATTGGCATCATCCCACCATTTAATGGACCATATCCTATGGAATATAAAACCATGTCTTTCAAGTTGCTCCTGGCGGAAGCTGTCCCAAGCGTAAGCTTCAGGACTGTTATGGTATTTTGCGCCATCACACTCTATTGCGATGAGTGGTTTGTGGCTGATTTTTGATTTTACAACGATATCAATCCTAAAACCGCCTACGGAATGCTGCTGTTCTAAACGGTCTGCACCGATATGCTGTGCAAGTTGTTCGAATACTTCATCTTCAAATGGAGACTCAGACCCCAAGCTAAATTCCGCGGGTTCATACAGTTTATCTGTACAATACTGACTCAACAGCAGTAGAATGCCCTTTCGCAATTCTTCATTCCCCTCACTTACCGCTTTCGCATAGGTAAAGTAAGCGTACAGAATTCCACGGCCTTTATTGCCCTTCTGTTGGATAAGATTTGGGTACTGACCAACATACTCCTGCGGGAAAGAGGTACATACATATACCTTTGACCGTGCTCGAGTAATGATTACATTCAACATGCGATGTCCTTTGCCCTGTATAATTGGACCAAAGTTTTGACTAAACGAGCCGTCGGCTTTTCGTCCAAATGTCGTTGAGAGAATGATAATATCTCGTTCGTCGCCCTGAATGTTTTCGAGGTTTTTAACAAAGAATGAATCTCCCGCCTGCGCCATTAAACTATCGAATACAGAATCGTTCTGACGAACTGCACTCAGTTCCTCCAGGATCAAGTTGCGTTGGTAAATATTGAACGTAGCAACACCCACGCTTGGAATACCATCTTTCGCATCCTTCATGATCTGTTGTAATAATTCGACCACTTTCAATGCCTCTTGCTTATTTACCTGTCCTTCATACAATCCGTCAATCTGTAGGTATTCGATTGGCGTGTAGTGCTCCTTCGCCGGGACAGGCATCAACCTATTTCCGTAGAACGCATGATTGGAGAAGTCGATAAGATAAGGGTGTTTCGAGCGGTAATGGACTTTTAGATAAGACTCCACAAACCCCTTGTCTACAGCATAAGCTAGTAACGATTCGCTATCCGCAAGATTAAGCTGAGCCGCTTGTAGCGCAGTCCGATCTGAGAATTCATCCTCCGAATCTTCTATCTCATCATCAATCGGGTCAAGTAGCGCTCCACTTCCTTCAAAGTAAGAGGAGGGAGCCATCTGGTGCTTATCACCGGAAACGATTTTAGCTTTTCCCCGGATCAGAGCCGCGTACGTATCTTCGAGACGCAACTGGCTTGCCTCATCAAATATGACCACATCAAAAATTCCTTCCTCTAGTGGTAGGATAGAACTGCAGACAGATGGATTGACCAACAATACCGGGAAAAAATCTGTAAATAGTTCAAATTCTCTATTCACAATAGTGCGGAGTGAATTGCGGCGCATTCCCTTCGATCCCTTTTTGTTAAACAAACTATTGATGTTTTGTCCTCTGGCTTTAAAATGTCCGACGGCGTCAGCTTGCCTTTCCGTCCATAAGGCAATAATACTATTCAGCTGTGCATGGTTAAACTCTTGTTTTTGCTGCTGATATTGTTGTAATTGGTAATCACTTTTTGGCAATTCCTGTGGCTCATTTGTCGTGAGTACCCAATACAGATACCAGCATTCAAATGCTTCAGCCCAATGATCTTTAAGATGTATGCTGATTCTGGTAATAAGCCTTTGTTGCGCTTCGTCCACTGAAAGAAAAAATGATTTCCACTCATGATAGATACGGAAATCACTCATATGTTCAGCGAACGTTGTGACGGTATGCTTAATCTTATCACATAGTTCCTGTGCCGCCTGAAGACTTGTATACGGCAAAAATATCCCATTTGTTATATTTCCTGTTAACTGGTTACTTTCAATATCGTCAAACGAGTTTTGTAGACTCCGATAGGCATCAGCGCGTTCCGCGTAATAGTCACGAAAATTATTGAAATGCCTTAATTGAAAAGTTACTCTTTCAGTTAGATAGGGTACTGCCTCAATCAGCTGATTGATATCAGTAACAGGAGTCGTTGGAACGATATTATAATCAGCGATTAGCATTTGCTCGATGCTATCCAGTTTTTGAAGTAGGGGAACTATTTGCGCTTTTAGTTCACTCAGTTCAGTATGAAAATGATGATCGTTAATATTAGACAAATAGCTACTGATCGTATGCGGGTATTGCTCTTTCCAAGCGGCTGCCTTTTGTCTGAGATCCTCAATATTGTTTAGATAAATAGATAAATCAGTCGTTTCCAAATGATCGTTATATTGATGTTCAATATAATTTTTCTGAACATGGGCTGCTCTTACCTGCGCGATGCGATTCTTTAATTCGATTCTCGTTTGTTTTATCTGTTTATGCTTTCCCGAGAATATACTTAATATGCTTGTTTTAAATTTTGCACCACTACTATTATTTAATAAGTTATTGCCATATTGAGCAATGCTTGTTTCAGCGTAAGCAAGATAAGTTGATATTGCATTGATTAGCGATGAATGATAGCTGCTATAATGTTGTTGCAGAGCATCTTCATATTGCTTGAAAAATTGTTGCGCTTTTATCCCTACTGTTTGTAATCCTAAGACAATTTCATTGATTCGCTGTTCCTGAGGAAAAGAGGATGGTAATACCTCTTCTTTCACTGAATCTCCAATACAAAATGCCATATAGGACTTAAAATCCTGCTGCATTATTGCGGGGATGCCACTCAAAAAATCATCAGCCCACTGCTTCCCACTCACTTGAAGGTCAGCAATAAGCTGTTCAATACCTGGTAGCTGTTTATGGGCGTATGCAATAAAATCCTCAATTCTTACACGTGATGGCCCAACCTGTTGATCGATAAATAGATCGTCTGACAATGGTCTAAATATGGCATGGACCTGATGCGATTGCTTAAATAGATTATGGCTTTGCTTTAGAATAACAAGTGTCCTTTCCAGTTCTGTATGATCCTGAGCAAAATTAAAATCCTCTTTCGGTATAATATTCTTGAGCGGTACTTGACTAAAGTTTTTTAATAAAGCCAAATACCGTCCGACGATCTGCGGCCAACTCTTATCGCCGTAGACCGTTTGAGCTAAGGCAGCATGCTGTGCATTGATAAGTTCAGCTGATTCCTTGAGTTTTAATTTTATCGCATCATATTGGTTTTGGGCTTGCCTTCCTGAGATGTGAAACGGAACTCCGATCTGACGATCTCTGACGGAATCTACGATCGCTTCACGCGCATCGTTCACATCATCAATTACACCGACTAGCGCGCCGATCTGAGGATTCGTACGTTCGATATTTGCTTTAATCACATCAAGCGCTGTTTTCTTTTCGCAGACGACAAGACATTTCAGACCATTGGCAAGTGCATTTGTGATCAGTGCAGTTAACGATTGGCTCTTTCCCGTACCTGGAGGGCCTTGTATTATTTGGTTCGGTTCATTTCCAAGAGCACTTATTATGGCCTGTTGGCTTGGGTCGGTATCTACTGCACTGAAAGGAGTTGTCGATAGAATGTCCACTTTAAGCTCATCAAATTCAAAGGTATCGAAGCGATCCAATAAGCGGGAAATGTCGGTGATAATACTTTCTTTTTGCGCTCTGAACAAACCAAAAACACCACCAAAATGAATGTAAGCTTTGTTATTGGCGATAGCATCTATCTGGGATGCTTCGGGTAATACATTGATAGCTGTTTCAAAGTTTTTGCTTAGCACCTCAAGTATCTGCTCTTTACTATTCGAATTGAGTGCTTCCAGTACTTCAGCACAAGCGTTCACTAACTCGTTGTTGTCAATCAGCGCGTCATCTAAGGCTTCATTGGTCAGATTGGGTAATGTAATGTCATCTTCACTTTTGATAAAAGAAAGGAGGACCTCGTTGATACTAATCGGGTGAATATCTGAATCCACTATTTTTCCATTTGCATGAATCGCTTTATTTCGCAAAAACGACCATTCATTGACTTTGTTTTTAGATTTAACGGCCTCTAGTTGCCAAATGAATAATGGGGCTTTTATGATCTTAGAAGGATCTTTTGAGGATCTTTTTATAAGAATAGGATAGCCAAATCCGAGGGTCTTCATCCCATGTTCTTTAAAATAATCTTCATTTTCTATGATGATGGAGTTCAGTCGCTTAGAAATTAAGGTTAGTTTCTTTTGAGTCTCCGTATCTTTTTCATTGAGATCTATCGTATCAAATGAAATCTTAAATTCAAAGTTTGCTTTGGTCAACAAGGTATCTAAAAATGATTTGGCTAGACCATCCTCAATGAGGTCGAGCTGCTGCAGGTCTAACCGTGTGGCCAACCTTCCTGGCAATGCATTTAAATGAATAGAGCGGGCGTTACCGCCTTTTAATTTACTTTGTAAAGATTGCAGGAAAATCTTGGATGACATAATTGTAATATTTGTATTTAACCTAAGATACAAATATTCGGTATAATCAGCAATCGAATCAAATTACCTTATCAATGCCTGTCAGCATTTTAATTAGACACTCCAGCTTCATCGCAAAGATCCTACACGAGATGGTTCAGGTACGCGTAGGATATCAAATAAATTTATCTGTTTCTGTACTAATTAGTTAATTGACACAGGATTGTTACAGGAGGAATTTTTTCTTAATTTCGAACCGTTATAGTTATAATTCATTCCATTTATGCTGTTCATTTATACACGTTACGAGTACGTTTTAGGAAGTAAAAATATCATTGCAACATTAAAAAATGAGACCATAGCGCAGAATTTCAATCTTAGTATCATTACACCTGCGACCAAATTTTTAGGGTTTCCAGTTGGAGGAGGTCTGGTAAAAATGTCTCGTTTAGTCAATCAATACGGGCAGGTCATCCACGCAAGAAATTATTCGCCTGAAATAAAAGAAGAGGTAAAGAAATTTAAGAAGACACTAGAAATTCCGTATTTCAAACTTTGGAAAGGGTATTTGATTATAGCATCGATAGCAATTATCGGCTCTATTATTTATGGTATTAAACTGAACATAGATGGTAAGAAATATCGGAATGAAAAAGAAAGTCTTGCTCAATCGGCTCAACAACTACAGGCAGGACAACTATATGGTGCAAGTTTCTTTACCGATGCTGAAGGAAATAACATCCAAGGTTTACCAGCAGGTTGGGTTAAGATTCTAAAGATAGAAGGAGATACAATTTTTGTCCAACGGTCTAAAAAAATATCGGATCGTGCGATGTTTGAAATGAAAGATTTGGAATCAATTAAGCCAACATCGGATGAAGACTGGAATAATAGGGTCGAAAAAATGAATTATACGCTATTTAAAGAAGCTGTGAACAATAAAAATTTATCCGGTATTGATTTATCTTATATTGGTGCAGATCACGATAAATATTCTGGCGTTATTATGTCTTTTAAAGGCGTTGAATGATATTATTTCTAGAATTAAAACCGGAAAAATGGGATGAAAGCTCGCAAGTTTATTGTCAGGAAGAGAACAAATACATCGATACTACCAATTATCAATATTGGTTGATTTTTCAAGAATAGATTTGATCAGCTCATTAAAGTACGCGTTTACGAATTGATGTTTTTTCTCATTTTTGGGGCTACCGTTGCCTTTGAAATAAAATTTTTTCACGTTCATTTTATTCCAAGTACCGTTGTAATTCATAATTTGAGCACTGAAAGTTGGACTATTGATTCTTATTTTTCCATCTTTAAATAAAAAAGACAAGGTGTAATCGACATCATAGTAAGCAATAGCGGATGTTTTAAGTCCTCTTTGTTGGTAAGCTGCTAAAGTTATCGCCTGCCCGGGAACCAAAGTCAGGCCTTCTTTGGGGTTGGAATATAAGCTATTGATCGATTTTAATACATTATCGTAAAGTTCTTGTTGTTTAACACCAGGAACTTCTACTACTGTATAATCTAGATTCTCTTTAGAAACGAAACCTGTTGGAG
>JALAGS010000026.1 GCA_022712315.1 Sphingobacterium sp.
ATGTTGGTAATACCGATATGAATAGCACGTGTCTTGGAATTTTTCAACTAGATTTTCTGGTCTGAGAAGAGATTTTAATTTATTTTTTTAAATTTGCGTATTCATGAGATTAATTGTTTTCATATTGATAGCATATATTATGGGACTTTCTTTTGTTCCCTGCAGCGATTCTACCAATCGCTGTGACCAGACTGCTATGGAAACACAATTAAACCAAGCGCATAATCATAGTGATGATGCATCCGATGCATGTTCTATTTTCTGCTATTGCAATTGTTGTAGTGGAAATATAACGGCTTATGCGTATCAATTTCCACAAATAGATGGTGTCCCGGTATCAATTTATTTTGACAATCGTAAACCTATCCTTAACACAGCGATTGTTTCCAGTTATTTTGGAAGCATCTGGCAGCCGCCAAAAGTTAATGCTTAATTTTTCGTAAAAATTCTAGAAACAAATCTGATAGGGAGCATGCTATGCTGTTCTTTTTCAGCTTTGTGCTCGGAATACGCTTGTTGTATTGTATTACGACAAGAGATGAGCTATTCTAACGAGCTATTAGTTAAGCATTAATCACGTATATTGTGTTAGATCATATTATAAAATTTAGCATTAAGAACAAGATCGTTATCGGTATAATGACCTTGTTGCTTATCATTTGGGGGGCATGGAGTGCGACGAAACTGCCAATTGATGCCGTTCCCGATATTACCAATAATCAGGTGCAGATCTTTACTTCCTGTCCGACGTTAGCCGGACAGGAAGTTGAACAATTGGTTACATTTCCAATTGAACAAAACATCGCAACCGTTCCGAAAATCGAGGAGATCAGGAGTATTTCACGTTTTGGACTTTCCGTCATTACTGTTGTTTTTGACGACGATGTGGATATTTACTTTGCCCGTCAGCTGATCGGCGAACGCTTAAAAGAGGCCGTGGATCAGATTCCACAGGGTATTGGTAAACCTGAGCTGGCGCCGGTAAGTACCGGATTGGGAGAAGTGTATCAATACATTATCCACCCCAAAAAAGGAAGTGAACAGAAATACAATACAAAGGATCTGCGGACCATGCAGGACTGGATAGTTGCCCGTCAGCTTTATGGAACGCCCGGGATTGCAGAGGTCAATAGTTTCGGCGGTGAATTGAAACAATATGAAGTAGCTGTTGATCCCAATAGACTTAAGGCGATGAATATCACGATTCCAGAGATATTTACAGCTTTGGAGAAAAATAATCAAAATACAGGTGGTGCCTATATCGATAAAAAACCGAATGCTTATTTTATCCGGGGAATTGGTCTAGCAACCTCATTGGAAGATGTCAGAAATATTGCTATCCGAAAATCAGGATCTATACCAATTTATGTAAAAGACGTTGCCGATGTACGTTTTGGTCATGCTGTGCGCTATGGAGCCCTGACTTACAATGGTGAGGTCGATGCTGTAGGGGGTGTCGTCATGATGTTGAAGGGTGAAAACAGTAATGAGGTGGTCAATCGGGTGAAAGAGAAACTACCGACCATTCAGAAATCTTTACCGGATGATGTCGTCATAGAACCTTATCTGGACCGGACGGATCTGGTCGGACGTGCGATCAGCACCGTCGAAAAAAACCTGATTGAAGGCGCGCTAATCGTGATATTCGTGCTGGTGTTATTTCTTGGCAATTTGCGGGCAGGTCTTATTGTTGCGTCGGCTATCCCACTGGCTTTGCTGTTTGCGCTTGGACTGATGAATGTTTTTGGGGTCAGCGCCAATCTGATGAGTTTGGGTGCGATAGACTTCGGTCTGATTGTCGACGGAGCCGTGATTGTGGTGGAAGCTACATTACACCATTTAGGCTTACGAAAGTCAACCGAAAAATTGACTCAGGCTGAGATGGATCATGAAGTATTCGAATCTGCATCTAAGATCCGTACCAGTGCAGCTTTTGGGGAGATTATCATTCTTATCGTTTATATTCCGATTTTAACATTGGTAGGTGTGGAAGGTAAGATGTTTCGTCCGATGGCACAAACGGTTGGGTTTGCCATTTTCGGCGCATTGATTCTCTCGTTGACCTATATCCCTATGATGTGTGCTTTGTTCCTGCCGAAAAAACACAGCGACAAGCAAACATTCAGTGACCGGATGATTGCAGGACTACAACATATTTATGAACCTTTATTGCAAAAAGCCATTCGGTTTAAATACCTGATCGTGAGCTTGACCGTTGCCATTTTTGCTTTGTCAGCTTTCTTTTTTAAGAACATGGGCGGCGAGTTTATTCCACAATTGCAGGAAGGTGATTATGCGTTCCATTGCATACTTCCGCAGGGAAGCTCGCTTTCGCAGAGTATTGAAACCTCCATGCAGGCTTCCCGTATTATCAAAGAGTTTGATGAAGTGAAAATGGTTGTTGGCAAAACAGGAGCTGCTGAGGTGCCGACAGACCCTATGCCACCGGAAGCAACAGATATTATGGTTGTATTAAAGCCTCAGAAAGAGTGGAAGTCGGGTCGATCTTATGAAGAATTGGGCGCGGCTATCCTCGAAAAACTCGAAGTGATCCCTGGTGTATTTTTTGAGAAAAATCAACCGATACAGATGCGTTTCAATGAGTTGATGACAGGGATCCGTCAGGATGTGGCTGTAAAAATATTTGGCGAAAATATAGATTCATTAGCTGCATATGCTAATGTGGTGGCGGCTCAGATTCAATCCGTTCAAGGGGCGACGTCTCCACAAGTGGAGCGCGTATCTGGTCTGCCGCAAATCAATATCGTTTATGACCGTACGCGGATTGCAAATTATGGGTTGACCATTCAGGACGTTAATGATGTGGTGAGTACGGCTTTTGCGGGCCGGAGCACGGGACAGATTTATGAAAACGAACGTCGTTTTGATTTGGTCGTGAGGTTGGATACAACGCATCGGAATAGCATTGATGATGTGCGTAACCTGATGATTCCTACGGATACCGGCACACAGATCCCTCTTTCTCAAGTTGCTGCCATTGATTATAAATTGGGCCCGGCCCAAATCAGCCGTGAAGCCGGCAAAAGAAGAATTGTGATCGGTTTTAACGTGGCAGGACGTGATGTTCAAACCGTGGTAAAAGATATCCAACAACAATTGGCTGCAAATGTAAAGCTTCCGGCAGGCTATTATTTCACCTATGGTGGCCAGTTTGAGAACCTGCAAAAAGCAAGTTCACGCCTGCTGATTGCCGTGCCAGTTTCGTTGCTGCTTATTTTTATGTTGCTGTATTTCACTTTTCATTCTTTTAAACAGGCGACGCTGATTTTTACCGCAATCCCAATGAGCGCCATTGGAGGTGTATTTGCACTCATGTTGCGCGGAATGCCTTTTAGCATCAGTGCCGGTATTGGTTTTATTGCACTGTTTGGCGTGGCGGTACTCAATGGTATTGTTCTGATCGGTACATTCAATCAGTTAAAAAAAGAGGGGGTCGATGATATTTTTCAACGCGTTAAAGAAGGTACTTTGACTCGTTTACGCCCTGTACTCATGACAGCGACAGTGGCCTCGCTGGGCTTTTTACCGATGGCAATAAGTACAAGTGCCGGCGCTGAAGTTCAAAAACCTTTGGCAACGGTAGTTATTGGCGGACTGGTAACGGCAACTTTTCTGACCTTGTTTGTGCTGCCCCTATTGTATATAATTTTTAATTCTAAATGGAATATGAAACGAAGTAGCGGTGCTAATACCTTTGTTAAAGTGCTTGTTTTCCTATTTATGACCTTGGGGTCTCAAGTATTTGGCCAAGAGCGCATTTCTGTTACGGAAGCTGTGGAAACTGCACTGAAGAGCAATCGTCAGTTTCAGATCAACCAGGCTGAAATCGCGGGTGCCGGTTTTAATGTTAAAACTGCAACCGAAATCCCCAAGACGGGGATTTTTGCAGAAAATGAAGATTACCGTCCTACGGATAAGGCCGGCTTATTGAAAATTGGTATAACGCAAAGTATTGCCTGGCCCGGGCTCTACGCAGCGCGCAAGGAGTATTTTAAACAACAACTGAAATATGCGAATTTAAATACGGATGTATTGAAGACTGCGATTACGAAAGATGTAAGGACAGCCTATTTTCAGCTCTGGTACCTCCAGGATCGCCAGAAACTATATATGGAGCTAGATAGTATCTATACAGCCATGTTTAAGGCAACAGAATTACGTTTTAGAACTGGTGACGTCGCTGCGCTGGATAAGATCGCCGCAGAAGCAAAATTGAAAGAGCTGCAGGCTCAATTGGTTCAAAACAAGAAGGATATTGTTATTCAGCAGCAGCAATTGATGATGTTGTTGGATCGTAATGAGTGGATGCTTCCATTAGATCGGTCCTTGGAGAAGATTGTCGTGAACACCAGCTCATCTGAAGAACTAACGCATCCTTTACTTGTTTTACAGCAGCAAAATGTAAATATCGCTTCATCGAATATCAGCGTTCAGAAAAATACAAATAAGCCGGAGTTCTCGGGTCGATTTTTCTCCCAACGTGTTTGGGGAGCCAAAGATCCTTTGTCGGGATTTTCTGTCTCCGCATCTTTTCCAGTCTTTAGTCTGGGCGCGTATAAAAGTAAAGTAAAGGCTGCCAATGCTGAAATGGAGGTTCAACAGCGTAAGTTGGAATATGATACGCAGGTATTCCAAACCAATAAAGGGAATGCGCTTGCTGAGATTGACAAGAATAGTGCATTACTGCAATTTTACGAGTCTTCGGGTTTGAAACAAGCGGATGCGATTATTAAAGCAGCTAGTTTGGGTTATAGAACGGGGGAGATCAATTTTGCTGAATTAAGTCAATTTTTAAGTCAGGCTATTGGGATTCGTCAGAATTATTTAGAGGTACTCAATCAGTATAATCAATCAGCAATTCAATATAATTACTTCAATAACAAATAAGTCAACAATGAAAGTTTTCATAAAGATATTTATCGTATGTATCGCCGTTACTGTTTTTTACGGTTGCGGTTCTAATGAGTCGGAGCGTAAAGGTCAACCAGCGGGAAAGGAAGAGCCTAAAGCCGAAGAGGGGCACGAGGAGGGACCGGTTACCGTTGCCGCATTGAGTGCTGCGCAAATAAAAGCTGTGGGCATCGTTTTTGGAGGTATTGAAGAGAAGGAACTAACTGCTACAATTAAGGCCAATGGGCTTTTGAGTGTACCCAATAACAATAAAGCGAATGCGACGGCGCTTTATGGTGGTGTGGTGAAGACATTGAAGGTACAGTTGGGAGACAATGTGCGTAAGGGGCAGGTGATCGCTACGATTATCAACCCCCAGTTTGTACAGTTGCAGGAGGAATACGTTTCCCTCGCAAGTAAAATTACCCTCGCTGAACAAGAAATGGCAAGGCAACAGGAATTGAATGAAGGCAATGCCGGCGCACGGAAAAATCTGCAGGCCGCAACAGCTGACTTCAATAGTTTACGGGCTCGAAAGGCTTCCTTGCAGCAACAGATCCAGTTGATGGGAATTAATCCCAATAGTGTGAATCTTTCCAATATGCGCACTTCATTGGCGGTGACAAGCCCTATCAATGGAACCGTGAGTAATGTTTTTGCGAAAATAGGGAGTTATGTGGATGTCTCTTCTCCGGTGATCGAGATTGTTGACAATAGCCTTCTGCACTTAGATCTGCAGGTGTTTGAGAAGGATCTACCCTTGGTGAAAGTGGGTCAGATCATCAACTTCCAGCTGACAAACAACCCAGACAAAACGTATACCGCTAAAGTTTTTACGATTGGATCTTCCTTTGAAAATGACAGCAAGACCATCGCTGTACACAGTACCG
Source organism: Sphingobacterium sp. (assembly GCA_022712315.1). Classification (GTDB taxonomy): domain Bacteria; phylum Bacteroidota; class Bacteroidia; order Sphingobacteriales; family Sphingobacteriaceae; genus Sphingobacterium. Next base: position 5,802 of record JALAGS010000026.1, read on the forward strand.
TTGTAGGGAGCAAAGTGGGCTTGATTGATGGGATGAACATTACGGGGATGATCGGTATCAACAATGTGCGGACTCCGGCTGTTCCGAATGATGCCATTGTGGAGGCCGACGGCAAGTATTATATTTTTGTGGAGACGGACAAGAAACCTGAAGAGCATGAAGAAGGGCACGACGATCACGGGCATGCGCACGATGAAGGCGAAGCAAAACATGCACACAGCAACGAGAAAGAAGCCGGGGAGCATGGCGAAGAACAGGCCAAGAACATCAATTTTGAAAAAATTGAGATTCAAAAAGGTGTGTCTGCTTTGGGGTATACGGCGATTACACCCGTAACAGAGATTCCTGCAGGAACAAAAATTGTTGTGAAGGGTGCTTTTTTTATCAATGCCAAAATGAGCAATACAGGTGGACACGAACATTAATTGACAGCATTTGTTAACATAATCAAAGCAAGTTATGGAACATAAACATCGTTATGATGCACAAGGCAGACAGCTTTGTTGTACACAGACAGAAAAAATATATAACCAGGCGGGAGCTGAAAAGCTTATACAGAAAGCGCCGGCTTCTGGTCATGACCACAGTCACAGTCCTGATGATGGACACGATCATTCTACGGTCGGGGCGAGTAAAGTTGCGCTATTCCTACCAGCGCTGATTTCTTTTATATTGCTTATTACAGCGATAGCAATGGATAATTGGATGACGCCGTCTTGGTTTAAAGATTGGGTGCGTACAGGTTGGTATATAGTTTCTTATCTTCCTGTGGGGCTTCCTGTCATCAGTGATGCCTTAAAGGGTATTGCTAAAGGGGAAATCTTCTCGGAGTTTTTGTTGATGACCATCGCGACAATAGGAGCTTTTGCGATCAAAGAATACCCAGAAGGTGTAGCGGTGATGTTGTTTTACGCCGTAGGAGAGGTTTTTCAGACCTTGGCGGTGAGTCGGGCCAAAAGCAATATCAAGGCATTGCTGGATCAGCGTCCAGACGAGGTGACCATCCTGGATGATGGAAAAAGCAGGGTAATCAAAGCTGCAGACGCCAATATTGGAGCTATTGTTCAGCTGAAGCCTGGGGAGAAGCTCGGGTTGGATGGTGAATTGGTATCAGAAACAGGTGCATTTAATACAGCTGCCTTGACTGGTGAGAGTAAGCCAGATACCAAGATGAAGGGAGATGTTGTACTGGCCGGGATGATCAATATGAATACCGTTAGCTTAATTCGGGTGACAACCGCTTACCAAGACAGCAAGCTGAGTAAGATCCTTGAACTTGTACAGAACGCGACAGCTCAAAAAGCACCGACAGAATTATTTATTCGGAAGTTTGCTAAGATATACACGCCAATTGTGGTCTTTCTGGCTATTGGAATCTGTCTCGTTCCTTACTTTTTTGTGAGTCAATATGTCTTTAGTGAATGGTTGTACAGAGCTCTTGTGTTTTTAGTGATTTCTTGTCCCTGTGCACTGGTCATTTCAATTCCTTTGGGATATTTTGGCGGAATAGGTGCTGCGAGTAGAAATGGTATACTATTTAAGGGCAGTAATTTTTTGGATGCGATGGCCGACATCAAGCATGTTGTGATGGATAAAACCGGAACAATGACCGCGGGCGTTTTTAAGGTCCAGGAAATTAAGTTACAAGACGGTTACGACGAAGCCGGGATTTTAAAGCTTGTCAATAAAATAGAAAGCCACAGTAGTCATCCGGTTGCCACTGCAATCAGAGAATATGCTGGCGAGGTCGATGAAGCGGTCAGTCTTGATGATGTGGAAGAAATAGCTGGGCATGGGCTAAAAGCTATTGCTGATGGTAAAGTACTGTTGGTAGGAAATTTTAAATTGCTGGACAAATTTAATGTAGCCTATAATATCGATCCGAACAGCATTGTATATACCACAATTGCCATCGCTTTGGACGGCAAATTTGTAGGGTTCATGACCATCGCTGATCGCATAAAAGCGGATGCTGCGCTTACCATCCAGTTATTGCACAAGCTCGGTGTAAAAGCAACCATGCTGAGCGGGGATAAGACGACGGTAGTCGCATATGTTGCGAAGGAGCTCGGTATAGATCAGGCCTATGGAGATCTGTTGCCGGAGGATAAAGTGAATAAGGTGAAGGAGATAAAGGCGTTGAATGAATCAGTTGCTTTTGTTGGGGATGGTGTCAACGATGCTCCGGTTGTGGCGTTAAGTGATGTCGGCATAGCGATGGGGGGACTGGGCAGTGATGCGACAATCGAGACGGCCGATGTCGTGATACAGGATGACAAACCTTCAAAAATTCCGATTGCTATCCGTATCGGAAAACAGACTAAAAAAGTGGTCTATCAGAATATAGGCCTTGCTTTTATTGTGAAAGCGGTCGTATTGGTTCTTGGGGCAGGTGGCCTGGCAACAATGTGGGAGGCTGTATTTGCCGATGTTGGTGTATCATTGATTGCCATATTAAATGCGATAAGAATTCAGAAAATGAAATTTTAACAATTAGCGCTAAGTTGCACCCGCCCTTCTCATTGGATGAAATGAAGGGCGGGTGTATACGATTGACGATGCCGCTGTATTCTTTTTAAAGGATGCGTTTGCTATTTTTTTTCGCCATCATTTTATTTTAATACTAAATATATTAGTATATTTGACTGTGATTTTTATTGCTGGTAAGCAATAATGACATCTCAATACGTGAATGATATGGAAAGGAGTATAGTCCATTGTGATCTGGATACATTTTTTGTATCCGTTGAACGGCTGGTCAATAGTAAGCTTATTGGTGTGCCAGTGCTTATTGGTGGTAGCAGCGATCGAGGTGTGGTGGCTTCGTGTTCCTATGAAGCCAGGAAGTCGGGAGTACATTCCGCCATGCCAATGCGCTTGGCCCTAAGAATGTGTCCGGATGCGGTTGTTGTGAAAGGTGATCACGATCTATACAGTTATTACTCCAATATGGTGACTGAAATTATTTCGCTAGAGACCCCAATTGTAGAGAAAGCAAGCATCGATGAGCATTATCTTGATGTTTCGGGAATGGATCGCTATTTCGGATGCTGGAAATGGAGCCAGGAATTGCGGCAGCGCATTATTCGGGAAACGGGGCTGCCGATCAGTTTTGGCCTTTCTGTCAATAAAACAGTCTCTAAAATCGCAACAGGGCAGGCAAAACCCTGCGGTGAACTGCAAGTGAACGGGGGTACAGAAAAGGGGTTTCTTGCTCCGCTTTCCATTCGGAAAATACCCATGGTCGGAGATAAGTCGTATACTTTGCTACGTAATATGGGGATTTCCAAAATTGGAACCCTGCAGCAAATGGAGATTTCAACCTTACAGCAGGTTTTAGGTGAAAATGGTATTCATATTTGGCGGAAGGCCAATGGTCTCGACGATACACTTGTCGTTCCCTTTCGTGAGCAAAAGTCCATGTCTAAAGAAACGACCTACCAGCAGGATACAATTGATATGGATGTATTGCGGCGTACATTGATCGGGATGGTTGATCATCTTGCTTTTGAGTTACGTAAAGAACAGCGGCTGACCAGTTGTGTTACCTTAAAGATACGTTATAGTAATTTTGATACCCACGCCCAGCAATTGCAGATCGGTTATACGAATTCCGACCGAAGGCTGATCGAAGTCGTACTGTCTTTATTTAAAAAGCTATATAGCCGGCGCATGTTAATTAGACTGGTTGGAATCAAATTTTCGGGTCTAATCTATGGAGCTTACCAGACGGATCTATTTGCTGATAATGCCGAAGAAGTAAATTTAATGCAGGCTATGGATCGTATTAAAAGTCGATATGGCGCAGAATTTTTGATGAAAGGGATTTGTGTGCCCGTTCCGGGGGAGAAAGGAGGGGCGAGTGCTCTTAAATCTTCATAGCTTCTATAGCCTGCGTTATGGCACATTGAGTCTGGAAGATCTTATCCAAGAGATCCAGTCTGGAGGCTACGATACTGCAGTGCTGACCGATATTAACAATAGTTCCGGGGTATTGGATTTTATACGGCTAGGACGTAAAAGCGGGATAAATTTACTCGCGGGGATGGAGTTTAGAGCAGGTGACAAGCTTCGTTTTATCGCTATTGCTAAGAATGAACGCGGTTTTCAGGAAATCAATGCCTATCGCACCAAACTGAATATGGAGCAGCGATCTGTGCCGCACCGCGCCCCCGATTTTGAACAGGTATTTGTTGTTTATCCATTTACGGAGATCGGCCTGCATGAGTTGCGGGATTATGAATATATTGGGATCCGACCCTCTGAACGCACCAAAGTACGATTGTTGGATCGGAAACATTTGGCTAATTGTGTTGTATTGGCGCCTGTAAGTTTCCGGCGGGACGATTATGTGCTGCATAGGCAATTACGTGCGATTGACAATAATCTGTTGATATCACAATTGGAGGCGCATCAAGTGGCTCTTCCGGATGAAGTCCCTTTGTCGAGAATAGCACTGATGGAGATGTTTGCAGATTTACCCGAACTTGTGAACAATACCGAACAATTGCTTGCCCAATGTTCCTTCTATTTCGAATTTGAGACCGTTAAAAACAAAGCCACTTTTACAGATAGTCACTATGCGGATAAAGAAATGCTTTTTAGTCAGGCAGCAATGGGATTGGAAAGACGTTATGGGAAAAATGATGCTGTGGCAAGAGAACGGATCCAGCGGGAATTGGAAATTATAGAACATCTTAAATTTTCAAGTTATTTTCTGATGACGAACGATATTTGTCGTTATGCAAGACATCGGGATTTTCATTATGTAGGGCGTGGTTCGGGAGCAAATTCTGCGGTTGCCTATTGTTTGGGGATTACCGATGTTGACCCTATTGCCCTGAATCTGCCATTTGAACGTTTTCTAAATCCTAAGCGGAAGAGTGCTCCCGATTTTGATATTGACTTTAGCTGGAATGAGCGTGACGATATTTATGATTATATTTTTAATAAATACGAGCATGGACATGTGGCGTTGATGGGCGCAATGAGTACTTTTCGGTCGCGGAGTATTTTGCGTGAACTTGGAAAGGTCTATGGTCTCCCTAAGGCGGAGATCGATCGTCTGATTCATGAACCCGAACACATGCTGAATAAAAATGAGGTAACGAATACCATTTTGAGTGTGTACAATCGGATGGCAGATTTTCCTAATCAACGTTCCATCCATGCAAGTGGTGTTCTTATTTCCGAAGCTCCACTGGTATCCTATGGAGCGATGGACTATCCTCCTAAAGGACTCCCTACGATGCAATTTGACATGTACGTCGCCGAAGATATTGGTTTTGAAAAATTTGATATTTTATCGCAACGGGGAATAGGTCATATCAAGGACTGCAGAACGATAGTCCGCGAGAATCTGGGCGAACTGATCAATACTGATACCCCCGAGCTTTTCTTTAATGACCCGCTAATTGCGGCGCAATTGCAGTCTGCTCATACTATTGGGTGTTTCTATATCGAAAGTCCAGCTATGCGTCAGCTTTTGACTAAACTGTCCTGCAATACTTATAAAACTTTAGTGGCAGCTTCTTCCATTATTCGTCCGGGGGTAGCGAGTTCGGGCATGATGAGCGAATATATTCGACGGCATCACGATCCATCTGCTGCAAGTTACCCACATCCTGTCTTTAAAGAACAGCTTGACGAAACCTATGGTGTGATGGTTTACCAGGAAGATGTGATGAAAATTGCAAACGCTTACGGTGGCCTGGATATGGCCGATGCGGATGTGCTACGGCGCATGATGTCGGGCAAATACCGTGACAAGGATCACCTTGCAGCTATCAGCGCGCGTTTTTTTGCCAATTGCAAGTCGAAAGGATATGCAGAGCGGATCAGTATGGAAATTTGGCGACAGATGGAGAGCTTTGCCGGTTATTCCTTCAATAAAGCGCATTCAGCGTCCTATGCTGTAGAGAGTTATCAAAGTCTCTACTTAAAAACCTATTTCCCGTTGGAATTTATGGTTGCGGTCCTCAACAATTATGGTGGTTTCTACAACCGTAAGGTTTATGTTAATGAAGCGCGGGTTGCAGGGGCCAACATCTGTCTGCCTTGCGTTAACCAGTCCAATGTCAATACGCGTATTTTTGGAAAAGATATTTATTTGGGATTTGATTGTCTCCAGCATCTGGAGCAAAAACTGGCTTTGCATATCGTAAATGAACGCGCATTACATGGACCTTATCTTAGTTTGGAAAATTTTGTTAGGAGGGCAGCGATCGGCTTGGAGCAATTGATTATTTTGATCCGTGCCGGTGCCTTGCGTTTTACCGGCATAGGAAAAAAGCAATTATTGTGGGAAGCTCATTTAATGATGAGTAAATATAAACCGGCCCGCAAAGAAAATGTACTCTTTGATGTGGAAAGCAGAAAACCGATACTTCCCCCGCTGGAGGAAAATGTCCTGGAAGACTATTACGACGAGCTTGAGTTGATCGGTTTCTGTGTTACAGGTACATTGTTCGATTTGGCAAAGAGTAGCTTTAGAGGCGATATTTGTGCGGAGAGCATGAAGACCCATGAAGGCGAGACTATTCGGATGGTGGGTGATTTTGTCTGTGAAAAAATTGTGAGGATGCGCCACGGCGGACAAATGAAATTTGGAACTTTTTTGGATTCGGAAGGACGTTTTTTTGATACCGTTCATTTTCCTCAGACACTGATCGAATATCCACTTCGGGGGAATGGTATTTATTTGATCGAAGGGAAAATTGTCGTTGATTATGGCTGTCCATCATTGGAAGTAAAACGATGTGCCAAGATGCCTTTAAAATCTGATCCGCGAAGTGAATAGCCTATTTTTTAGATTACCTTTGTAATGTATTACGTGAGTACAAGTGATGACGAAAGAACAAATTGCGGGATTGCTTGAAGGTGTGCCTTCTGCAGTCGGCGTATATTATATTTACGATAAGAATGATGTGTTAATTTATGTCGGTAAGAGTATCGATATCAGAAATAGGTTATTGCAGCATTTTAGAAGTACAGATTTTAAGGAACGTAAAATTCAGGGAGCGGCTTGCCGCGTGGGGTTTGAACTGACAGGTCACGAATTATTAGCCCTTTTATATGAATCTGATCTGATCAAAAAACATCAGCCGTTTTACAACCGTGCACAGCGTCGAACCTATTATGGATTTGGCCTTTATTTAGCGACGAATCCATCGGGCTACCAAGTCCTTCAAGTGGAAGCGCTTGATTCCGAACGTGAGGAGTTAATGACGTTCTCGAGTCATCAGGAAGGAAAGGAACAGTTGTTCAAGATCGTGGAAGCTTACCAGCTCTGCCAAAAGATAAACAGGCTGCAGACTTATACGCGGCATTGTTTTCAGTACATGCTGAAAACCTGCAAGGGGGCGTGTATTGCGCAGGAGCTACCGGAAGATTATAATCGAAGGGTTCAGGAGTTTGTGGCCTCTTCTGAACTCCCGCTGGGCGAAATATTTTTGGAGGTTCTAGGCCGTACACCCGAAGAAAAGGGGCTGGTTTATCTTTTGGATGGTCAGTATAAAGGATTTGGCTATTGCAATAAACGTGTACGTAGCGAAAAGAAAAAAAGGGAAGCGATCCTCCTTAAAGCTGACAATAGAGATGTCAGACGTATTTTGAGACGTTATTTTAAGTACAATCCTTTTTAAATCGCTCATGCATATGATTTACTGGAGCATTGCTCCAGTAAATTAAGGTTTTATTTTTGGTAAAAACTTCTTGTCGTTTTCATCTGAGTCTTTATAGTAAGCCCGGGCTTCGCGCAGTTTATCATGCATCTGTTCACGTACTTTATGATAAGCTTGCATGTTGTATACATTCTGCATTTCCTGCGGATCTTTTTCAAGGTCATATAATTCCCACTCATCCTTGTCGTAGTAGAAATGGATCAGTTTGTACCTTTCGGTGCGAATTCCGTAATGACGTTTTACCATATGAATGGAGGGGTATTCATAATAGGTGTAATATACGGCATCACGCCATTTATGTTCTTTCCCATTGAGCAAACCACGGAATGATTTTCCCTGCATATCTTTTGGTGCCGCAAGCCCCGCATAATCTAGCAATGTAGGTGCAAAATCGAGATTCTGGACAAGTGCTTTTGAAGATTGGCCAGCTTTTATTTCCGCTGGGTAACGGATCAATAAGGGGGTACGAAGGGATTCTTCATACATAAAACGCTTATCAAACCAGCCATGTTCACCAAGGTAGAAACCCTGGTCCGAGGTATAGATGACAATTGTATTTTCATCGAGCCCATTTTCTTTCAGAAAATCCAATAGACGTCCAACGCCTTCATCTACAGCGGCGACAGTACCTAAGTAGTCTTGCATATAACGCTGATATCGCCAGCGAATAAGGTCTTCTTTGGACATGTTGTGGTATTTCATTTTAAAATCTGCCATAATCGGGTTGTAGATAGAATCCCATGTCGCACGCTGAGTTGCTGTCATCCTTCCCAGATTTCCATTAAAGGCTGCTTTATCCCAGGTTAGGTATTCTTTTATGCCTAATTCATCCATTAGTGCAGGCGGTATCTTGTTGTCTCCAGCCCAGTTCATATGTTTGAGGATATTCATTTCTGCGGTTTTTGCTGCCGTTCCTCTTCCTTCGTAGGTGTCGAATAGGTTACTGGGTTCTTTATAGGTTTTAGACGTATACTGTTGAAGATGCCGCAAGGCTGGTAACCACTCTCGGTGCGGTGCTTTTTGGTGATAGAGCACACAGAATGGCCTACTTGTATCTCGTTTAGCGATCCAGTCCAGGGTCATGTCGGTGGTTAGGTCGGAAACGTAACCTTGGATTTGCTGTTTGACGCCATCAATAATAAAGTTTGGATTGTAGTATTCCCCCTGATCAATGAGAACAGCAGAGTGGTCAAAACCCTGAGGTAGACCGTCCATGTGGATTTTACCTATTAATGCGGTTTGATAGCCGTTTTTTTGGAGGATTTTCGCGAAGTTATCCTGATTCCAATCGAATTTTGCCTCATTATCAATTTTTCCATTGATATAACTGTGCTTCCCTGTTAATAACACAGCCCTGCTAGGAGCGCATAGCGAATTTGTCACCGTGGCACGGGTAAAGATCGCGCCTTCCTTTGCCAATCGATCAATGTGGGGCGTTTCGTTTAACCCATAACCATAGGCGCTAATAGCCTGATAGCCGTGATCATCACTCATGATATAAACAATATTTGGCTGCTTTTTTACTTTGCCTGTTTGCGCCATCATCATACAGGGGACAAGTGTGCTTAGGGTGAGGGTGAAGAAATAATATAGTTTCATGGTAAGGTTGAATTGAATATATTGTTTACTAATGAATCTTTTTTTAGATGTTAACCGATATTTCCACCGATTCTATTGAATATATATTGAAATTGGACATCGATATGATCACCAAGATACATGCGTTTTGCTTCGCGTTTTACACGATATCCTTGACTCGTTAAAAATGAAATTGCAATCGTATTCTCTTTGGGCAGCACGACTTTTGAATTTTGTTTTAAATGTAATTTAAGTAAGGCTATTCCGGCATGTGGTTCATTTGATGCAATAAATCCCTCTCCCAATGTTGGAAGATAATAAGCGCTCACCGTATTATTATCTGCGTAAACATAGGCAGATTGTAAGTGTGGCTCTATCTCACATTCTCTATATTCTGCCGTTATTGCGTGATCAAGCGCTAGAAGAGCCTGTTTAAAATTGGATTGATAAGGAAGTATATTGTTGTCTGGTTCTTCGGGATGAGTATGTGATATTCCTTCAAAGAACAGGTAGGAGGTGCTTTCTTGAAACCCAATTTTTGCGTAAACGGGTGCTCCCATATCGGTTGCTATAAGCTGGATACTTGTACAATTGCTGAGTTGAGCGATACGAATGAGCTCGTTGGTCATTATTTTTCCATATCCTTTTCCCCGTTCACTTGGATCTACAATGATATGCCCCAGCCATGCAACATGCTCATGCACAATAGTGGCCCCAATGGCCACAATCTTGTGGTTGACTACGAGCTTGATTGGAAAACAAAATGCACTGTCAATATAATGTTTCACCTTTATAGTAATATCATCCCAGCCTTCTGGAGTTAATGGTGTGATTTGGGGTAAGTCGGAAATCTGAATAGGTTCAAAAGTCATTAAAAAAAGTGTTAAAAGTTTATACCTGCTGTTTGATGCTATAATTTCAAAGATTTTGCAGCGATCAAAGTGGATAGATATTTATATAAAAGGGTTTACGTATACAGATAAATATAAGGACTTTTGAATAACAATTCTATTCTTGCAAGGCGTTTCTCTTATTGTATTTGCTTTTGTAAGCTAGGGGAGTGAGTCCCGTAAAGCGACGAAATATTTCGCGGAAAGCCTTTATATCTGTGTATCCCACGTCATACATCACTTCGTTTACGGTCTTTCTAGAGCTCTCAAGTGACTTTTTTGCCGATTCTATTTTTATTCGTTGAAGATATTCAATTGGTGTGTTGCCCGTAGCCCGGATAAATCTGCGATCGAAATTTCTGCGCCCTATGGTAAATAGTGCTGATAGCCTATCCATTGATATTTTTTTGGTAAAATTCTTTTCGAGATAGTCTTGTGCACGCATGATTATTTCGTCTCCATGCGTCTTCTGTCCATTAAAGATCATAAAATCAGATTGCGTTTGCCTGTCGATATCAATTTGAAAGATTTTAGAGCAATAAATAGCCGTCTCTCTATCGTAGAATTTTTCAACCAGATAGAGGAGGAGGTTAAGGAAGGAATAGCCTCCGCCGTTCGTATAGATGCCTTGTTCATCCGTGATAATTTGTTCTGTTTTCAAATTGACCTTGGGAAAGAGTTTCTTGAAATTTGCTGCGGACTTCCAGTGGATAGAACAGTTTTTATTGTCTAGGAGCCCTGTGGATGCCAGTAAATATGCACCGGTACACATGCTTGCAACATTGGCTCCCATCTTGTATTGGGCCAATACCCATTCGGTCAGGATGATATTTCCAGCTTCTATTGCATCAAAATTAGGAATCACAGCGGGTATAATAATGAGGTTGGTTTTTTGAATTGCAGCGATATCTTTCTGGGACAGCACCGTTAATAATCCATTGACAAAGTTACTCTGCATGGAAACTCCCGCCAATTCGATATTAAAAATAGGTTCTCTGCCCAGTTGGTTGTAATAGCGGTTAGCCTCGGTGAATACATGATACGTTCCAACAATGCAAGATATGGTGTTTGGGCCTGTCTGACTATCTGGAACTAAGATGGTTAAGTGTTTCATGTTCAGGGTATATAAGGTCGCGCAAAAATATACAATAAGCACTTTATCGATCTTTTATCTATCTAAAGAAGAACTTATTTATAGCGGAAATATACCAAAATAGATTGTCTAAATCAACCGCTGAGAATGTCTATTTTACACCCTCTTTTATTTTTTTAGGCCTGCTATATTTGATTTATAAATTCAAATTAACCCAACAAGATGGTACGAATGATCGCAATATATAGCATGCCAAAGGATAAGGAGCTTTTTGACAGGCATTATTTTGAAACACATATTCCATTGGCAAAAACACTTCCGGGACTTATTAGTTATGAAGTAGCAAAGGATGGGATTATGTCAACGACGGGAAACGAGGATGTTTATTGCATTGGAACTTTACATTTTGAAAGTTTGGAAGCAGTTAAAATAGCCTTTGCGTCAGAACAGGGGAAAGCCTATGCTATGGATCGGAAGATCTTGGCACCTCATCAGAACGACGTTCAGATTTACATATTTGATTCGGTTGAGGTATAGGTATTTATGGTCTATGAGTTAAAGTTATGAAATATTATATCATATGAAAGAGGAAGATTTTAAAACAAGCATCACCGTTGAAACAGGGGCTCAACGTGTATTTGAGGCGATCAATAATGTCAGCGGATGGTGGTCACAAAATATTGAAGGATCAACTGCTGCTTTGAATGACGAATTTTTGTATCACTATCAGGATGTGCATCGTTGCCGTATAAAAATAGAGCTGATGGAAACCAATCGGAAAGTTGTATGGCATGTCTTAGAAAACTATTTTAAATTCACAAAGGATGAAAAGGAATGGACCGACACTTATATTATCTTCGATATAGTGGAGGATGGGGGCACAACTACCTTAAATTTTACCCATCAGGGACTTCATCCCCAAGTAGAATGCTATCAGGTATGTCATGATGCCTGGACGCATTATATCCAGGACAGCCTAAGACACTTGATTGTGACTGGTCAGGGATTAGCAACCCCAAAGGAGGAAATTGCTATACAGCCGCAGGGCGAAGATCAAGGATCAAAGGATGCTGGCACTAAAAGTATATATCATCGATTATTGATTGAAACCCCTGTGGAAATAGTTTATAGGACGATTACTACTGCAGAAGGACTGGCAGGCTGGTGGACTCCAGATACCATTGCAAAACCAGAGGTTGGCAGTATACTGAGGTTCGGGTTTGGACCCAGTTATTTTAAGACTATGGAAGTCATTGCGTTGATACCTTATTCAAAAGTGGAGTGGCGCTGTATGAAGGCAGTGAAGGAGTGGATTGGAACGACACTGACTTTTGAACTTGAACCCCATCAAAAGGGATGTGTTTTACTATTCCACCATGATGGATGGGCAAACTATAGTGCTGAGTTTGCTTCGTGCAGTTTTGATTGGGCTTTATTTTTTAGAAGTTTTAAATTTTTTTGTGAGAAAGGTCAGGGCTTTCCTTATCCTGAATTTAATAAATGATCTTGTTTAATGGGGCATAATACATTTTAGCGAGCAAATTGCGTTATTGCAGTAACTCATGTATGGCGCGTAGATAATCCTTGTTTTTAGAAAAATCATTATGCCCCTCATGTTTCAATCGGATCAATTTATCATGCTTCTTAAAGAACTTACTAAGTTTAATAGACGAACCAAAATAGACGGCCTTATCCTGATCTCCATGAAAAATTATTGTTTGGGACTTCACTTTTTGCAATGCTGAAGCATTGTCAAAATGAAAAGGGATTCCAGTGGTATCGATCTCGGGGGCGACATGATGTGTCCAATCTTCAAAATTATAATAAGGTGCTTGAAGAATAAGCATTTTAGGTATATTGTCTGCGGCTAAGGTTGAGGCTAGTGCTGTCCCCATTGATTGACCGATCAATATAATCTGATCCTCCGGATAGTGTTGAGTTAGTTGTTCATATACTGTTTGAACATCCCTATAAAGTATTTTTTCATCAGTTACTTTACCTTCGCTTTTCCCATATCCCCGATAATCCAACATAAAAAGGTCATATCCATTGTCGGTATAGATATTGGCAATTTTGCCCCAGGTATCTAATGCGCCATTACTGCCATGCAAATAGAAAATTAGCCCTTTGCTACTATCGGCTTTAAATAATAAACCATGGAGTTTAATATTGTCTGCCGTCAAGATAAATTTTTCGTCAAATTTGCCCTTGAAATTAAAACTTGAATCCTGCATCTTTTTACCGGGGAATAATTGTTGTTCCAGCACCTCGTTCCAATTCGGCGTTGTTTCGGATTTACGATTTGACTGGGCATATCCCAATGGAATTAAAAAAATGTATAGGAAAAGCAATAGTGATGGGCGTAGGCTGAAAAGCCGACAGATGTTGCTTGATGCTCTATTGTTCAAACCCATAAATTATCGAGTCTATGTTTTTTAAGTTACACTTTTTTGGGGAGATGCTGAAATTTTTAGCAACAAAATGTAAAATCAAGAACTGTTCTTTATTTTCTTAATCTAGATTAAGATTATACCTTAACCCAGGTTGTTGGTGTCAGGTGTCTTCTTGTCGTAACTTTGAGGTAGAAACATAAATAGATAGCATCAATTTTATGTTTCGATTAGAAATAGTAAACAACGATAAATAGGAGATAATAACATGAAAAGATCAATTGAACGGATTTTCCAACGTCCGGCCCAACCTGGAATGGTGGGAGATGGTTTTCGCGTATTTAATATGATTCCAGGCAAAGGAATTTCCCAAAAGAGGATGAGTCCCTTTCTTCTATTGGACTTCAATGCAGCATTTGACTTTGGACCTTCGGACCATATAAGAGGAGTGGATGTCCACCCGCACAAAGGTTTTGAAACTGTGACCATTGCTTACAAAGGCAGCGTGGCACATCATGATAGTTCGGGCAATAGCGGTATAATCCGTCCTGGCGATGTACAATGGATGACTGCTGGAGCAGGGATATTGCATAAAGAGTATCATGAAGAGGAATTTTCGAAAAAAGGAGGACTGTTTGAAATGGTTCAGCTATGGGTTAATTTACCCGCAAAGGATAAATCAACACCGGCACATTATCAGGGCATTACTGCTGACCAAATGGGCAAAGTTGTGTTGCCAGATGGGGGCGGTGTGGTCAATGTGATCGCTGGAAAGTTTCAGGATACGACTGGACCAGCCAGCACGTATACGCCAATCAACCTTTTTGATATTAAACTGGAAGAGCAACATGAAACGAGCTTTATGGTATCACAAAATCATAACATCGGAATGTTGGTTGTGAATGGGGAGGTTGTGGTAAATGGTGAAGTCGCTGGAGAGCACAGCTTTGTGCTATTTGATCATGATGGTGAGGAGATTTCGATAAGGGCCAATAAAAACGCGGTTTTGCTTGTATTAAGCGGCGAACCTATTGACGAACCTATAGCGAGTTACGGGCCATTCGTGATGAACACACAGGCAGAGATATATCAAGCCTTTGAAGATTTTCAGGCCGGTAAGTTTGGCGTGCTCGAATAAATGAAATAGGTTTCCAAAAATGGCTTACATTCCTATAATGTAAGCCATTTTAGTAGACTAAGACAACGGAATCAGCAACTGTTGGTTAGCCGCCAAGCAACGCTTTATGACCGCTTGCCATAGGTAATATGGACATTCAGGACTAGTAGTGTACAACAAAACCCCGTGAACACCACACCGTTCCACTGAAAGTATTTCCAAGCAAGGGAAGCTAAATAACTACCCAAGGATCCACCCGTAAAGTAACTGAACATATACACTGTATTCAGGCGGTTGGTTGCACCTAAATTTAATGCAAAAAAAGAAGACTGATTGCTGATATGCATAGATTGCAAGCCAAGGTCAATCAAGATAACACCGCTGATCAAACCCATGTAACTATAACCCCCAAAATAGAAGATAACCCAACTTAATAAGAGGATGAATATTGAACTTAAAATAATCCGATAAGTGGAAACACGGCTTGAGATTTTTCCTACTACTGATGCTGCCAGAGCGCCAACGGCACCGATCAATCCGAAGGATCCGGCCACAGCAGACCCCGCATGGAAGGGGGCTTCTTGCAGGTGAAACACCAATGTAATCCAAAAAGCACTGAAGCCAGCAAAACCTAATGCCCCTCTTAATGCGGATAGGCGTAGTACAGGTTGAGTTTTTGTAAGATGAACCAATGAATGTATTAATTGAAGGTAAGTTCCTTTAAATGTAGGTTTTATGTCGGGAAGTTTGAAGGCCAATAATAGCATTAATAAAATCATACATGCTATAGCGATATAATAGATGGCTTTCCAGCCCCAGATATCGCCGATAAATCCTGCCGCGACACGAGAAAGCAAAATGCCCAATAGCAAACCACTCATGACCATGCCAATAGATGAATTGCGTTTTTCCGGTGTAGAGAGTTCTGCCGTGAGTGGGACCAACATTTGTGGAACTACAGAGCTGAATCCAACCATAAAGCTGGCGATATAGAGCAGTTCAAGTGTGGGCGCCATAACCATACCAGCTAAGGAAACAATAATGAGCAGGAATATCGATAGTATTAATTTTTTTCGTTTTACCATGTCCCCCAAAGGAACTATAAAGAGTAATCCGGTTGCAAAACCGATCTGTGTAAGCATCGCTATAATACTGATTGCCGCTTCACTAACCTGAAAGTCTTTTGCCATCAGTCCCAAAAGTGGCTGATTATAATAATTGTTGCCGACAACTATTCCTGTTGTCAATGTAATAAGCCACAAAAGAGATTTTGTTAGTACAGGTGTCTCAAGTTTTGATTGCGTATGAAGCCTTAGTGTTTGACCTTTTATGTTTGTCGTATGCATCATCTTGACTAGTATTTCCTTGGAGGCAAAATTAAAGAGATCATTATTGCCGGAAATGAAGAATTCGATCCATAAATTGAAGAATTGTAGTTTAAGAAATCTAAATGCGGACGCAAGTCAACAATATAAAAATCCATTGGCGGGGTTTCTTTTGAAAACACCCGCCAATGGATTTTTTGGTGATGATAGGCGAAAATATCGCGAAGTGATTAATCCACTTTACTGATTTATTTGTTGATTCCGCTTTTTCTGAAAGGCACTGTATACGATTATCACACTTATGGTCATCAGAACAAATGCTAAGAAAAATGGTGCGCCCGAGAATTTAAAGGGTGCTTCGTTATGGGTAAAGTAATAGAAAAGATTGGTCATCATTGGAGGACCAATAATTGATGTTGCGCTCATCAGGCTGGTTAAGGCTCCTTGAAGTTCACCCTGCTCGTTTGAAGGAACATTTTTGGTAATAACGGATTGTAGGGCTGGGCCACAAATACCGCCCAGGCAATAGGGGATAAGGAATACGAACATCATCCATCCTTCGCTTGCAAATGCAAACAACAATAAGCCAATGGCATAGAGGGTCAGCCCATAAAAAATGCTTTTCTGTTCACCAAGTTTGGGGGTTGTCCATCGAATCAAAACACCCTGAACCAATCCGATCAGCAAACCAATAACACCCAAGGAAATACCGACCATTCTTTCGGTCCAATTGAATTTATACATGGTGAAAAAGTTCCAATTGCTCTGAACTGCATGGCCTGCAATATATATTAAAATTAAGGCAACGATTAATCCAGATATTTCCGGATGTTTTCCGAGGAATTTAAAGGATCCAACGGGATTGGCGCGTTTCCAGTCAAAGGCCCTGCGTTTTTCTTTGTCTAAGCTTTCAGGCAAGATGAAATAGCCATACAAGAAGTTTAGCATACACAGTCCTGCAGCGGCGTAAAAGGGAACCCTGGCACCATAGTGACCAAGTAGCCCTCCGATAACGGGGCCGATAATGAAGCCTAACCCAAATGCAGCACCTATCAGACCAAAGTTCTTCGCCCGATCATCATCCGTTGATATATCCGCGATATAGGCACTTGCCGTCGTAAAACTGGCGCCGGTCAACCCGGCAATAACCCGTCCCAGGAAAAGCCATCCTATGCTTGGTGCGAGGGCCAGAAAGATATAATCTACAGCGAATCCGAAAAGGGAGATCAATATAATGGGTCTCCTCCCATATTTATCACTGAGATTGCCGACGACCGGAGAAAATATGAACTGCGTAAAAGCGTAAGCAAAGCCAAGCCAACCTCCGTATTTCGCAGCTTCACTGATGTCACTTTGAATCAATTCCTCGATAAGTTTAGGAACAACGGGAATGATGATTCCCCAACCTGTAATGTCGATGAGTAATGTGATAAATATGAATCCGATTGCTGCTTTTTTCTTGGAATTTTCCATCATGTTCCAAAATTAATGAAATCCTTAAAAACTTGTCTGTTATTTAATTACTAATTTGTGATAGCTCTTTTATTTTCGGTTACGTTAACAAACCGAGAATAGAAGGTTCTTTTTCTTTCAATAAGTCCCAGGCTAATCCTATTTTTACAGACATTAATCGAATAATTGGCAGGAAGAAAGAGCCGTCGGGAACATAAATTGTGGATTAGAATAAGTACTAATTTTTAGGGCCTAAAATAATAATGTATTGTTATGAATGTAGAAAATTCACCCTTATCGGAAGGAATTCAAAATATTGCCTTAAGTTTCTCCGGAGGAGGATTTAGGGCAGCTTCGTTTAGCCTCGGCTGTTGTCGTTATCTTTCTTTGCTTCCTTACGGACAAGGGACCATGTTAGATCGGGTCAGGTATATCTCTTCCGTTTCGGGTGGGTCAATAACGGCGATGACTGTGTTTTCTATGCTTAGACAAGGCGTTCCATTTGAGGAAATTTATCGGCATTTAATTCGCCAGCTTCAGGGAAGTGAATTATTGGATAAGGTTTTTGAGACTTTAAATAACGAGAGCGCATGGTCTGCCAGTCCAGAAAAGAACAGAAATTTAATCAATGCACTGGCCCTGGTGTACGATCAGCATATCTTTAAAGGTGCTACCTATGGAAGTCTTTTTGCCGGACCTGTTCATAAATCGATACCGGTTATCGATGAATTATGTGTAAACGCCACGGAGCTTAATAATGGCATGAACTTTAGGTTCAGTACG
Source organism: Sphingobacterium sp. (assembly GCA_022712315.1). Classification (GTDB taxonomy): domain Bacteria; phylum Bacteroidota; class Bacteroidia; order Sphingobacteriales; family Sphingobacteriaceae; genus Sphingobacterium. The sequence goes on from JALAGS010000026.1 coordinate 24,112, forward strand.
CAGGGACGTATAGGCAATCAGTACTTGAGTTTAAATAGAGGGCATCAATCTTCTTTTGATTTGATCAAGAAAATAAAATTAGGCGATATACTGGCCTGTTCCTCCTGTTTTCCGGCTGGTTTTGAACCGATTGTTTTTCCGCGCGATTTTGCCTATGCGGAAGCAGATACGACGCTCTCCTGGGATGATCTTGGAGGCACTGTAAAAACAAAGGACTATTATTCTGGCGATTTTCAACCACTCGCCGTCAATAAGGAGATGTTCTCCTTAATGGACGGAGGAATCGATGACAATCAGGGAGTATATGCATTTAGACTGGCGGATGAAAGAAAAACAAAAGGCTATGAATATGATTTGTATATGCCCTGCGATGTAACCAGTAATTATCTAAAAAAACCATTCAGGTACTCTAATGAACGAAAATATCCGTGGTTAAATCGGAGTGCGGACAGTTTATTTTCGAGTATTTATTCAACTGTTTCTGTACTCTTGGTGCTGTCCATTCTGTTAACGGTGTTTTCTGTAGTTTTTGTTTCGGCTGGTTGTAAGTCTTTGGTTTGGCCTGTTTTATTTGGATTTTCGCTAATGGGTTGCTTGATACTAACGGTATTGCAGGTAGGACTAGCTAAAATACGTAGAGCCGTTGTGGTCAATACAAATCGATCTGCGGGGGGCGAACGGACAGAAGGGACCTGGAACATTATGCTTAGAAAGTACAGTGTAAACTTTATGAAAATGCCGCTCGGAAAATTGCTGCAGTTATTGGAAGCAAGGGGGAAGTCCGTTTTTCTTCTGGCCAATACCATATTTCTCAAAAAAATTAGACGAGCAAGTTACGAGCAGCTGTTTAGTGATTTGGGAATACCCAACAGCCAGATTGGTTTAACTTCCGTTTATCTGCTGTCGACAAAGAATGACCGGATGTTACAACAGGAGCTGAAAACCGATTTAAAAGGAAAAAATAGACCAATAAGTGTGGAGGATCCACGAATGATTCTAGATGTTTTGCAACCTAGTGCAGTATTGCGTGCCCATGTGGACAGTGCTACTGCCATGGAGACAACATTGTGGTTTGATGATTATCATTTGAAGGACGACGCTCTGGCAAGTTTACTGATTACGGGGCAGGCAACGATGTGTTTTAATTTATTGCGTATTGTTCTTCGGATACCATCTTCTCATCATTCCTGGGAGGACCTAAAAAAACAGCTGCTCATGGATTGGGGAAAATTTAATGAGAAACCTAACTGGATGCTTACTTCTACTTAAGAGATCCATTTTCTGATCAGATCGTCTGACATTTGGGATGGTGCAGCACCTTGAAATTGCATGAATTGGCAATAAAACAAAGTTTATTTGCTTGGGTATGTAAGGCTAACGCAAGTTCTATTTGAGACTTATCTGTAATGAGAACCTCGGGGTATAAAGTAACTTCTGTAAAACGACCGCTGCCATCGATGTCTGTTGTCAAGGTGGCAACGGCATTGTCGGTATACGATAGAACTTGAATGCCGTTTTGTGAACAGACATATAGGTAGGACATCATATGGCAGGAAATCAGACTACTGAGCAGCAGATCTTCGGGATTATACAATGTGGGGTCGCCCTTGAATGTTTTTGCTGCTGAAACATGGAGATCTGCTTTTCCTTCAATCGCAATGTGATGGCTTTTATTATAAATTTTTGATCCATGAAGACTTGGCTGTTCAGGATGGTTCCAAATTAGGGACGCTTTAAAGATATGTTTGTAGCTCATTTTTTGTTTCAAATTTAGTGTATTATCCAATTTTAGTTCCTTTTCTATTGATTTTAATCACAGATGTCTGTCTGTACTTGGATCGTTGTGCTTAACAGCTAAACGAATGGGGGTGGGGTGAAACTATTTTTGTAAGTAGTGTTATGTACGAACAAAAGTGATATAATCCGTATTGATAGGTTCAATGCCATTTTTTCGCATTTCGCTTGCTATTTGCGCTCTGTGATAGGTGCCATGATTAAAGACGTGTAATAGAATGTCGTTGGCCTTATTATGAAAAGCCTGGTGCTGCGTGTTTGTATAATTGACGATTTCATTTTCCGTATCATTTCCGCGCGGAATCAGCTGTCCCAATCCTTCTGAAGCTAAATCGTGATATCTCTGGCAATCGGCGAGACTGTGCTCGTCCCAAACACCAACAGGGGGTGTTTTACCAGTTAATCGACTTAACCAAATGATCTGTGCGTTGACAATATGGCTAAAGAGCCGTATGCAAGAATGGGGTACTTTCTCGCCTTCCTTTTTCAGTTTGTCCAGTAGTGCTGTATTAGCCCAGTTATTATATAACCAAAGCTGCATAAAAGTAGTTGACATCTAATTGTTGTTTATGTGGATTGAGTAAAATTAAATATACGGAAGAAAGAAATAACTTTTTTGTATCATTCCCAAAAATTATTAAGTGTACCACGTATTCTATTTTGCGTCACTATGTGAGTGAGGAAAATTACCAACCTAATTAAAATTAGAGAATATCTTTGTGTTGTCAACCCAGCAGATTAGTTTGTTTGCTGGGTTAACTAGTTGCTACATTTGAACAATGCTCTGAGCAATTCTCGTGTTTCTTTTTGTTGCTGTTATAATTGGTATATATTCAGGTATTTATTTTTTTGTCGCAGAATTGTCTTTTTGCGGCATTACTTAGCA